>JBMFPD010000105.1:0-10139 GCA_049969295.1 Anaerolineae bacterium
CCAGAGATGCTGGAGTCCATCAGGCGGGTGGAGGCGACGCGGCCGGCACGCCTCCAGGAGACCTTCCCGTTCATGTCGCCGGCGGAGAAGCAGGAGATCCTGCGGAAGTTCCACCCGGACTACATTCCGGAGGGGATGCGGGAACTGCGGGTCGGGCCGAACAAGGGGGACCGGACGCCCCACGAACTGGCCGACGTCCTGGAGGGGAGGCCCCACCTGCGGCCCGACAGCCTGGACCTGGAGCAGATAGACTACGATACCGACGTCCTCATCATCGGTGGTGGGGGGGCTGGCTCCGCGGCGGCGCTCCTGGCGCGGGAGCACGGGGCCAAGGTCATCATCGCCACCAAGTTGCGCCACGGCGATGCCAACACCATGATGGCCCAGGGCGGCATCCAGGCGGCGGACAAGGAGAACGACTCCCCCATCATCCACTACCTGGACGTCATCGGCGGGGGGCACTTCACCAACGACCCGGACCTGGTGGAGGCCCTGGTCATGGACGCGCCCATGGTCATCCAGTGGCTGGAGTCGCTGGGGTGCATGTTTGACAAGGAACCGGACGGCACCATGGTGACCCGGCATGGAGGCGGCACCTCCCGCAAGCGGATGCACTCGGCGCGGGACTACTCCGGCGCGGAGATCATGCGCACCCTGCGGGACGAGGTCCGCTCCTACCCCGAGGACATCACCGTCCTGGAGTTTTCGCCGGCCATAGAACTCCTGACGGACGATAAAGGGCAGGTGGCCGGGGCGGTGCTCATGAACCTGGAGACGGGGGCGCACCTGGTGGTACGGGCCAAGTGCACCATCATCGCCACGGGAGGGAGTGGCCGGCTCCACTACCAGGGCTACGCCACCACCAACCACTACGGCGCGACGGCCGACGGGCTGGTCCTGGCCTATCGGGTGGGGGCGAGGCTCTCGTTCATTGACACGATGCAATACCACCCCACCGGGGTGGCCTTCCCACACCAGATCGTGGGCCTCCTGGTGACGGAGAAGGTGCGGGGGCTGGGGGCGCAGTTGTGCAACATTGACGGGGTCCAGTTCGTCAACCCCCGGGAGACGCGGGACGTGGAGGCCTCGGCCATCATCCGCGAGTGCCGGGAGCGAGGGAAGGGCGTCCCCACGCCCTGGGGCTTCCAGGGCGTCTGGCTGGACTGCCCCATGGTGGACATCATCAACGGCCCGGGCACCATCCAGCGGGAACTGCCGGCCATGGTGCGGCAGTTCAAGCGCTTCGGCATAGACATCGTGCACCAGCCCATGCTGGTCTACCCCACCCTGCACTACCAGAACGGCGGCGTGGCCATCAAGCCGGACGGGAGCACGGAGGTGCCCAACCTCTTCGTGGCTGGGGAGGCGGCGGGGGGCATCCACGGGCGCAACCGGCTGATGGGGAACTCGCTCCTGGACGTGACGGTCTTCGGGCGGCGCGCCGGGCGGGCTGCGGCAGAGCGGGCCAGGTCGGTGAAACTGGGGAAGTTGACCCTGAACCACCTCTACGAGTGGGAGCGCCAGTTGAAGGAGGCGGGCCTGGAGCCGAAAACAGTTTCCCCCATCCTCCTGCCAGACTACGTGCGGCGGACGAGGTAGTTGACGGCTTCTCCAGGCCGCTGGCCCGCGTGGCCCCTGGAAAGGTTGGATATCCGTCCGACCCTGCACCAGAACGTGGTTTGGCAGGGCTGTCTCGTTTTTACAAAAGGGAGGGCCACCACCGCTCTTCCCGGCGCAGAGGGCGCGCCAGGAAGCGTGCTCTACGGTCTGCATCCATGAATTACAACGACCTGGCAGGCGATTTGCCCTCCGCGGAACGCTTTGGTATAATGCGCCAACGCTGGCGGCGCCAATGGGGGCTGCCGGAGGGCAGGAAACGGGATGGGCAAGTGGCCCTACTGGGCGGAATTCTTCCAACTGGGCTGGGTGGTCGCGCTCTCCCTCCTCATCCCCCTGGCCATTGGCCTGTGGCTGGACCGGCGGATGGGCACCATGCCCCTCTTTCTCATCGTCGGCATGTTGGTGGGGACTCTTTCCGCCACCGTGGGCACGGTCCGCATCGCCATGCGCATGATGCATGAGATAGACGCACGGCAGGGGGAGAAGAAGGAGCGCGGAGGCCCTCCCCCGGGAGAATGACTCCGGGGCCCCGGTGAGCGGCCAACCTCCCGAGGTAGCGCTACCCCCTACCGAAGGCTCAAAGACGTTCCAACGGAGGAATGCCTGGTGCGCAGACTTGTCCAACAGAAGATCTTCTGGTACGCCGTGGCCGGCCTCGCCATCCTGGTCGCCCTGTTCGCCGTCACGAGGCTCTTCCTCCCCCCTGTGATCATGCCCGCCATCATCATCGCCCCGGAAGTGGTCCTGCACATCGGCGGCTTTGGCATCACCAACACCCTGCTCGCCTCCTGGGTGACCATGCTTTTCCTGATCGTGGTGAGCGCCCTGGCCACCCGGCGCATGGAACTGGTGCCCCGATCGCGCCTCCAGAACCTCTATGAGATGATCATAGAGGGGTTCTACAAGATGGTGGAAGACGTCGTTGGGCCCGAGTGGGCCCGGACCTTCTTCCCCATCGTGATGACCATCTTCCTCTTCATCGTCACCTCCAACTGGCTGGGGCTGACCCCCCTCTACGGTGGCTTCGGGGTGCTGGAGCACCCGCACGAGGGGCAACAGGGGTACGAGGTGCAGTGGCTGGGCCCGGTGGGCATCCTGACCGGGGAACTGGCCACGGGGACAGCCGAGGCGGCAGCGGAAGAAGGGCACGAAGCAGCCCCCCACGGCGCGGAAGAGGCCTCCTCCGGGTACGTCCTCGCGCCGCTCTTCCGCTCGGCAGCCACGGACCTGAACACCACCATCGGCCTGGCCCTGATATCCGTCATCCTCACCCAGTACTTCGGCCTCAGGGCCCAGGGCCTCAAGTACCTGCGGAAGTTCTTCGCCTTCCGCCCCAACCCGATGGGGCTCATAGAGACCTTCGTCGGCCTCCTGGAACTGGTGAGCGAGTTCGCCAAGATCATCTCCTTCTCCTTCCGACTCTTCGGCAACATCTTCGCCGGCGAGGTCCTCCTGGGCGTCATTGCTTTCCTGATCCCGTACGTAGTCTCCCTGCCCTTCTACGGGCTGGAACTGATCTTCGGGCTGATCCAGGCCGTGATCTTCATGATGCTCACCGTCGCCTTCTTCAAGATCGCCGTCTCAAGCGGCGAGCACTGACGGCAGAGGCCTTCAGGCGAAGTCCCGGGCCCCAGCCGCCGGGGCAAGGGTCCTTATGAAACGACACCACACTGCACAAGGAGAGATGGGAAGATGACACCGGAAACCATGCGATTGCTGGCCGCTGCTCTTGCCATCGGGCTCGGAAGTGTTGCCCCGGCCCTGGGCATCGGCATGATCGGCTCCAAAGCCATGGAGGCCCTGGGCCGGAACCCGGAGGCGCGGGATGCCGTCTTCGTGCCCATGGTCCTGGCCATCGCCTTCGCCGAGGCCGTGGCCATCTACGCCCTGGTGCTGGGGCTGATCATCAAGTTCGTGTGAGGCGCAGGGGAGGACGCGGTTTGTTCGCATCCCCTCCGCGCAGGCATGAAGGGGAGGAAGGCGTTTGGAAACGCTAGTCGCCAAACTGGGCATCAACCTGGGGTACCTGGTCTCCCAGATCGTCAACTTCACCATCCTGGCCCTGTTCCTGTACTTCGTGGGCTACAAGCCCGTCCTGCGCATGATGGACGAGCGCCGGACGCGCATTGAGAAAGGGCTGCGGGATGCCGAAGAGGCCAGCCGCCGGGCTGCCGAGGCGCAGGAGGAGTTCAAGCGGCGCCTGGCCGAGGCCAAGCGCGAGGCCCAGGAAGTCCTCGCCCAGGCCACGGCCCAGGGGGAGAAGGTGCGGGAGGAGATCCTGGCCCAGGCCCGGGCCGAAGCCCAGGAACTCCTGGAGCGGGCCAAGGAGGAGATCCGCCTGGAACGGGAGCAAGCCTTCCAGGAACTCCAGCGACAACTGGCCGACCTCACCATCCTGGTCACCAGCAAGGTCCTGGGCGAAGTGGTGGACGAGGAGCGGCAGCGGCGGCTCATCCGCGAGTTCATTGAGCAGGCCGACCGGCTGTAGCCGCAGCCCTTGTCGGATGGGACGGAGCCCATGAAAAGCAAGAAAGAGGCCATCAAGGCGTACGCCGCCGCGGCCTTTGAGGCCGCCATCGGCGCGTGGCTTCAGCCCCTGAGCCACGTGGCCGACGCCCTGGAGGAGAACCCGGACCTCCTGCCGGCCCTCCAGGATCCCGCCACGCCCTTTGAGGAGCGCAAGCGGGCCCTGGATGCGGTGATCCCCTCGGAGACGCTGGAGCCGGTGCGGAACTTCCTCTACACCCTGCTGGCCGATCGGCAGTTGCCGCGCCTCCAGGAGGTGCTCCGGGAGTTCCTGGCCCTCGCCAAGCCGGAGGAGGCTGGCCCCGTCGCCCAGGTGGTGACCGCCGTCCCCCTGAACCCGGAGGAACAGGCTGTCCTGGAGGGGAGGCTGCGGGACCGCTTTGGCGAGGGGCTGCGCTTCGCCTACAAGGTGGACCCCTCCATCCTTGGCGGTGTCTACGTCCAGGTGGGCGATGTGGTCATAGATGGCAGCCTGGCCGGGCGGCTGGGACGCCTGCGGGAAGAACTCGCGTCCACGGATTGACGGACCCAAGGCATTCTCTTGCGGTCATGGAGGTGGAGATCGGTGACCTTGCGGACGGATGAGATCGCAGCGAGGATCCGAGAGCGGATTGCCCGCTTTGAGGCCCCCCTGGAAGCGGCGGACGTGGGGCGGGTCCTGGAGGTGGGCGATGGCATTGCCCGCGTCTCCGGGCTGGCCGGGGCCATGGTGAGCGAACTCCTGGCCTTCCCTCACGGGGTGATGGGCATCGCCTTCAACCTGGAAGTGGACCAGGTGGGCGCTATCATCATGGGGGACTACACCCTGATCCAGGAGGGGGACATCGTCCGCACCACGGGCGAGATCGCCTCCGTGCCGGTGGGCGATGCCCTCATCGGGCGGGTGGTCAACGCCCTGGGCGAGCCCATTGACGGCAAGGGCCCCATCCGCACCGACAAGCGGCGCCCTGTGGAGCGCATCGCCCCCAACGTGGTCACCCGCAAGCGGGTGGATACGCCGGTCCAGACCGGCATCAAGGCCATTGACTCCATGATCCCCATCGGGCGGGGGCAGCGGGAACTGATCATCGGCGACCGCCAGACCGGGAAGACAGCCCTGGCCATTGACACCATCATCAACCAGAAGGGGAAGAACCTCATCTGCATCTACGTGGCCATCGGCCAGAAGCAGGCCCAGGTGGCCCAGGTGGTCGCCACCCTGGAGAAGTACGGGGCCATGGACCACACCATTGTCGTGGTGGCCTCCGCAGCGGAGCCGGCCGCGCTCCAGTACCTGGCCCCCTACGCTGGCTGCGCCATGGGCGAGGAGTTCATGGAGCGAGGCCAGGACGCGCTCATCGTCTACGACGACCTCCTCAAGCACGCCTGGGCCTACCGCCAGGTGTCGCTCCTCCTGCGCCGCCCGCCGGGCCGCGAAGCCTTCCCAGGGGATGTCTTCTACCTGCACTCGCGCCTCCTGGAGCGGGCGGCCAAACTGCACCCGGACTACGGTGGCGGCTCCCTGACCGCCCTGCCCATCATTGAGACCCAGGCCGGCGACGTCTCGGCTTACATCCCCACCAACGTCATCTCCATCACCGACGGCCAGATCTACCTGGAAAGCGACCTCTTCTACGCCGGCATCCGCCCGGCGGTGAACGCCGGCCTCTCCGTCTCCCGCGTGGGCGGGGCAGCCCAGACCAGGGCCATGAAGCAGGTGGCCGGCATGCTGCGCCTGGAGCATGCCCAGTACCGCGAACTGATGGCCTTCGCCCAGTTCGGGGCAGACCTGGACGCGGCCACCCGCGCCCAACTGGAGCGCGGGGCGCGCATCCAGGAAGTGCTGAAGCAGCCGCAGTACCAGCCCCTTTCCCTGGGGCACCAGGTCTGCATCCTCTACGCCGTGGTGAACGGCCACCTGGACGACATCCCTGTCGCCGACATCCAGCGCTTTGAGGAGGCCTTCCACCGCTTCCTGGACACCGCGCACCCGGAGATCCTGGAGGCCATTGAGACGGAGAAGGAGATCTCCCAGGCCACGGAGGAGGCGCTCAAGGCAGCCATCGCCGAGTTCAAGGCGTTGGGGGCCTACTGAGAGACAGAAAGGGTCACGGACCTTGGCAACGCTTCGGGAGATCCGCCGCCGCATCCGCAGCGTGAGGAACATTTCCCAGGTGACGCGGGCCATGCAGATGGTGGCCGCGGCCAAGATGCAGCGCGCCCAGGAACAGACCCTGGCCACGCGGCCCTACGCGGAGAAAGCCTGGGCGCTCCTCGTGCACCTGGCCTCCCAGCGTGCCGCCGGAGAACCGCTGCACCCCCTCCTCCAGGAACGGCCGGTCCAGACGGTGGGCATGCTCCTCATCACCGCCGACAAGGGCCTCTGCGGGGGCTACAACCACAACATCCTCCACGAAGCCCACGACTTCATTGACCGATCGCCCTACCCGGTCCGCCTGGTGGTGGTGGGGAGGCGGGGCTGCGACTACATGGCCCGGGCAGGGATGAAGGTGGTGGCCTCGTTCACCAACATGCCTTCCCAGCCCAGGCTGATGGACGTGACCCCCATCTCCCGCGTCCTTCTGGAGGAGTTCCTCTCCGGCACGGTGGACCAGGTGGTGGTCGCCTACACCCGGTTCGTGAACACCCTGGTGCAGCGGCCGACCGTCCGCCACCTGCTGCCCATTCGCTACGCCCTGCGCACCGGGGAGGCAGCAGCCGAGACCCAGCCAGTGGAGTACATCTACGAGCCGGACCCCAGGACCATCCTGGAGACGGTGGTGCCGCGCTTCACGGAGATCCAGGTCTACCAGGCCGTCCTGGAGTCCACAGCCAGCGAGCACTCGGCGCGCATGGTGGCCATGCGCAATGCCACGGAGAACGCCGAGGAACTGATAGATGCCCTCACCCTCGCCTACCACAGGGTTCGGCAGACCGTGATCACCCGCGAGATGCTGGACATCGCCAGCGGCGCCGAGGCCCTGAGGCGGGCAAGAGAGATGTAGGAGAAGCCTGCTCGGTTAGGAGGGATGCATGACCAACAAGGCGACAGGCCGTATCGTGCAGGTGATGGGCCCGGTCATTGACGTGGAGTTCCCCGCGAGCGACCTGCCCGAGGTGTACGATGCGGTGGAGATCGACCGCGGCGAGGGTCAGGAGACCCTCATCGCCGAAGTGGCGCAGCTCCTGGGGGACAACTGGGTCCGCTGCATCGCCATGGACACGACCGATGGCCTGCGGCGGGGCATGCCTGTGCGCAACACGGGCGCGCCCATCACTGTCCCCGTGGGCAAGGGGTGCCTGGGGCGCATCTTCAACGTCCTGGGCCGGCCCATAGACGGCCTGGGCCCGGTAGAAGCCGAAGCCTACTACCCCATCCACCGGCCGCCCCCACCCTTCGTGGAGCAGGTGACGGAGCCGGAGTTCTTTGAGACGGGGCTCAAGGTCATCGACCTTGTCGCCCCCTTCACCAAGGGTGGCAAGACGGGCGTCTTCGGCGGCGCGGGTGTCGGGAAGACCGTCATCATCATGGAACTCATCCGCTCCATCGCCACGGAGCACGGGGGGTACTCCGTGTTCGCTGGCGTGGGCGAGCGTTCCCGCGAGGGGAACGACCTCTGGTACGAGATGCGGGAGTCCGGCGTCATTGAGAAGACGGTCATGGTCTTCGGCCAGATGAACGAGCCGCCAGGGGTACGGCTCCGTGTGGGGCTGACCGGCCTGACCATGGCCGAGTACTTCCGCGACCAGGGCCAGGACGTGCTCCTCTTCATTGACAACATCTTCCGCTTCGTCATGAGCGGGTCGGAGGTCTCGGCCCTCCTGGGGCGGATGCCCAGCGCCGTGGGCTACCAGCCCACCCTGGCCCAGGAGATGGGCGAACTCCAGGAGCGCATCACCTCCACCCGCAAGGGGTCCATCACCTCCATGCAGGCGGTGTACGTGCCCGCCGACGACTACACCGACCCGGCCCCGGTGGCCACCTTCGCCCACCTGGATGCCACCATCGCCCTGGAGCGCTCTATCGCCGAGCAGGGCCTCTACCCCGCGGTGGACCCCCTGGCCTCCACCTCCCGCATCCTGGACCCGCGCATCGTGGGCGAGGAGCACTACCGGGTGGCGCGAGGGGTGCAGCAGGTCCTCCAGCGTTACAAGGACCTGCAGGACATCATCGCCATCCTGGGCATGGACGAACTCTCGCCCGAGGACAAACTGACGGTGGCCCGGGCGCGCAAGATCCAGCGCTTCCTGTCACAGCCCATGTTCGTGGCCGAGGCCTTCACCGGCCGGCCTGGCAAATACGTGCCCATCCGGGAGACGGTGCGCGGCTTCAAGATGATCCTGAGCGGCGAACTGGACGCCATCCCGGAGCAGGCGTTCTACATGCAGGGGACGATTGACGACGTGCTCAAGTCCCAGACCATCACGTTGAGCAGGGGCGACTGAGGCGTATCATGGCTCCCTTGACCTGCGAGGTGGTGACGGCGGAACGGGTCCTCTTCTCCGGCGAGGCAGACCTGGTGCTGGCGCCGGGGATTGAGGGGCAACTGGGGATCCTCCCCCACCATGCCCCCCTGATCACCGCGCTCCAGCCGGGGGAACTGATCGTCCGCCGGGGGGAGGACGAGATCATCTTCGCCGTCGGCGGGGGGTTCCTGGAGGTCGTGCACAACAAGGTCACCATCCTGGCGGATTCGGCAGAGCGCGCCGAGGAGATCGATGTGGAACGGGCCCTGGCGGCCAAGAAGCGGGCAGAAGAGCGGCTGGCCCAGCGGCGCGCCGAGGATATAGACCACGCCCGCGCCGAAGCCGCCCTGCGCCGGGCCATGGCCCGCCTGCGGGTGGTGGAACACGCCAAGCGGCGGAGGAGCCGCTCGCACCCCCACGAAGAGTAGCAGGGCTTTCGCCCTTTTGGAGGAGCGCCGTTGTTTGAGAAACGGATTGGCATTGACCTGGGGACGGTCAACGTCCTGGTCTACGTGAAGGGCCGGGGCATCGTCCTCATGGAGCCCTCCCTGGTGGCCATCTCCACCCGGGACAACCGCATCGTGGCTGTGGGGACCGAGGCCGAGACGATGGTGGGCCGGACCCCTGAGAGCATTGAGGTGGCCCGTCCCCTGCGGGATGGCGTCATCGCTGACTACGTGGTCACGGAGGCGATGCTCCGCTATTTCATAGAGAAGGTCTGCGGGCGCTTCCGCCTCTTCAAGCCGGTGGTCATGCTCAGCATCCCGGTGGGCGTCACCAGCGTGGAGAGCCGGGCCGTCCGCGATGCCGCGCTGCAGGCCGGGGCGCGGGAGGCGTACCTCATCCCCGAGCCCCTGGCCGCCGCCTACGGCGCAGGCATGCCCATCGGCACTCCCTCTGGCAACATGGTGGTGGACGTCGGCGGAGGGACAAGCGAAGCGGCCGTCATCTCCATGTACGATATCGTCGTCTCCGGCTCCGTGCGCATCGGCGGCAACAAGATTGACGAGGCCATCGTCAACTACATCCGCCGCAAGTACAACTTGCTGGTGGGGGAGAAGACGGCCGAGGCCATCAAGGTCCAGATCGGAAGCGCCCTCCCCCTGGACGAGGAGATGCGCATGGAGGTGCGGGGGCGGGACCAGGTCTCAGGCCTCCCCAGGACCATCACCATCACCTCCGGGGAGGTCACCGAGGCCATCGCCGAGCCCCTGGCCAACATCGTGGGGGTGGTGCGTGCCGTTCTGAGCAAAACGCCCCCGGAACTGGCCGCCGACATCATTGACCGGGGCATGATGCTCACGGGGGGCGGTGCGCTCCTGCGCAACATGGACCGGCTCCTCACCAAGGAGACGGGGGTACCCTGCTACGTGGCCGAGAACGCGCTGGCATGTGTGGCCATCGGCGCGGGCAAGGCCTTGGAGAACTACCACATCATGCACCGCACGCTCCTGACGGAGGAGCCATAGGCGAGCGCCCAACGGCACCCGGGGGATGGAAGAGGTCCATCCCACCTCACCCCTACCCCCTGGCCCCCTTCCCCTCTC
>JBMFPD010000106.1:0-1701 GCA_049969295.1 Anaerolineae bacterium
AGGGCATCCTGGTAGAGCCCCAACTGGCGCAGCACCTCCAGGACGGCCGGATCCCGCGCCCGCCGGGCATCGCCATCCTCCAATTTGACGACGAGGCCCAGCCCCGGGTTCCCGCCATCCAGCGCGCCGGGCAGGATGCCCACAGCATAGTACCCCTCCGCGCCCGCCTTGGCCACCAGGCGGCCGGGCCAGGCCCGCATGAGGAGGGTGCAGAGGCGGCCCTCGCCGGCCACCATCTCCGGGTGGTCCACCATCGCCGCCACCACGCGCCGACAGGCTTCCACCAGGCTGGGGGGCAGGCCCTGGGGCTCCACCAGGCGGGCGAAGGCGGTGGCCGCTGCCCACAGGGGGAGGGCGTGTACGGGCACGCTGCAGCCATCGGTCCCCAGGACGATGGCCTCTGCTGGGAGGCCAGCCATCTGGGCGATGACCTCCCGGATGCGCGCCTGCACGGGGTGGTCCGGCCGCTCGTACCCCTCTGTGGGCCAGCCGCGGTGCCGGGCCAGGGCCAGCATGGCGGTGTGCTTCCCGGAGCAGTTGTTGTGCAGGGGCGAGGGGGCGAGGCCCTCGGCTTCCAGGCGTTTCTGCTCCGCCAGGTCAAAGGGTGGATGGACGCCGCAGACGAGGGCCGAGGCATCCAGGCCCAGGCGGGCCAGGCTCCGGGCCACGATCTCCACGTGGCGGCGGCTCCCGCTGTGGGAGCCAGCCATGCAGGCCAGTTCCTCGGGGGCGAAGCCGAAGCGGTCGGCGGCCCCGCTCTCCACCATGGCGAGGAGTTGCAGGGGCTTGGCCGACGAGCGCAGGTAGGTGACGTACGTCGGGTCCCCCACGTGGGCCACCACCTGCCCTTGCGCGTCGGCAACGACCACCGCCCCCCGGTGGAGCGCTTCCACAAGCGGTCCCCTGCGCACAGCCACGAGCGGCGGCAGGGGACGGTCTTCTGTACAGGTCCAAGGCGACATGGGTGTTCTCCCTCAAGAATTCACCCCTACCCCTGGCCCCCTTCTCCGCACGCAGAGAGGGGAAGGGGGATGAAAAGGGGCCATCGGCCCGTTCAGAGGGCGGGCTGGCTCAGGCGCTGGAGTTTCTCCTCCACCTCCTGCCAGGCGATCCTGGAAAGGCCCAACTTGCGCCGCAGGTGGTCGGGGTCCATGCCGGCCTTCCAGTCCCGCAGCGCAGCGGTCCAGCGCAGGCGGTCAAAGGACACGCTCCCCTGGATGCCGGCCTGGCGGCCCAGGTCCCGCAGGACGTACTCCAGGTTGCGGGCCGTCCACGGGAAGAGGAACTCCCGCGGCTGGTAGCGGGCGAGGTACTCCCGGATGGCTGGGACCAGGGAGGCGGGCAGGGCCAGACGGCGCTCCTTGTGCTGCTGCCGAGGGCTGTCGTAGCGGATGAGGACCGAGGGCCCCTCTCGCGCCGAGAGGTCCAGGTCCGCCAGGCGGATGCCGACGCACTCGCCCTTCTTGATGCCCGTGTGCAGGAGGAGTGCGGCGAGGACGTAGGGTCGCGGGTCCGGGTCCTCGCCAGCCATCTGCTCCCTGGCGGCCGCAAGGAGCCGGTCCACCTCCTCGTCGGTGAGGGGTCGGGGCAGGGGGGCGCGCACGGACCGCTGGATGAGGGCCGCGGCCGGGTCCCTGGACAGGACGCCCGTCTCGTGGAGCCAGCGGAAGAAGACCTTGAGGGTGGTGACGCGGCGGGCGT
>JBMFPD010000106.1:1711-10064 GCA_049969295.1 Anaerolineae bacterium
ACACGGGCGGCCGCGGCGGTACAGGAGGTAGTCCAGGAACTGGTTGAGGACCTCGGTGGAAAGTTCTCCCAGAGGCCGAGCGTCGCCCACGTACTCCCGGAGCCGCTTCAGATCCCCCAGGAAGGACTTGCGGGTGTTCTCAGTGAACCCCTGGCGCACCATGTAGGCGTCAAAGGGCTCCATCGCCGCCGAGAGAGGCGACTGGGGCGTCAGGCGCGGGGCCTCCATCTCCCTTCCTTGGGGCTCTTCCGGCGGAGGCAGGTCGGGGAAGAGGGGAAGTTGTCGCGCGGCCATCGTCCCTATCCCTCCCGTCCGAACTGGCGAGCCAGCAGGGCGGCCTGGATGAGGATCATGGTCGGCCGGCCGTGGGGGCAGGTGCGCGGCGAGCGCGCCCGTTCCAGGCGGTGGACCAGTTCCCGCATCTCCTCCAGGCTGAGGGCCTGGCCCGCCTTGACGGCGGCCTGTTTGCAGATGCTGGCCACGACCCGCGCCTCCTGAGAATCCTCCAGGGGCTTCGCCGTCCCTTCGGCGAGTTCGTCCAGGATGTCCACAAGGGTGCGGGTCGGGTCGCCCCGGTGGAGCACCGGCGGGATGCCCCGCAGGAGCCACGTGTCGCCTCCGAAGGGCTCCAGGTCAAAGCCGTGCCTCCGGAGGTGGTCCAGGTGCTCCCCCAGGGCGGCGGCCTGGCTCGGTGTCAGGCGCACGGGCAGGGGGTCCAGCAGGGCCTGGGTGGAAGGCGTGCTGGCGTTCCCAGCCACCAGTTCTTCGTACAGGACCCGTTCGTGGGCCGCGTGCTGGTCAATGAGGTAGAGGCCGTCGGGCCCTTCGGCCACGATGTAGGTCAGCGCCACCTGGCCCACGACCCGCAGGGGCGGCATGGAGGCTCCGTCGGGCCACAGGGCTGCCGTGGTGGGCCCCGGGGGTGCCGTGGGTCCGGGGAGAGGCGCGGTGGGGCCTGGTGTCCCGTGCCAGCGGGGCGGTGCCCACTCCGAGGCGAGGGTTGCCGCCACCGGGGCCTGGGCGGTGAGGGCTTTGCGCACGGCCGCCTGCACCAGGGCGAAGATGGCCTGCCCGTGGCGGAAGCGGACCTCCCGCTTGGTGGGGTGCACGTTGACGTCCACTTCCGACGGCGGCACCTCCAGGAGGAGGAAGGCCACCGGGTGCCTGCCGATGGGCAGGAAGGTGTGGTAGGCCTGGCTCACAGCGGCGGAGAGGCCGCGGTCCTGGATCCAGCGGCGGTTGACGAAGAAGGCGATGTCGGCCCGGCTGGCCCGGTGCAGGGACGGCGGGCTCACGAATCCCGCAAGGTGCGCGCCGTGCTCGCCCTCGGCCTCCACGGGGAGGAGGGCGTCGGCCGTCTCCACGCCCAGGACGACGGCGAGGACGTCCCGCAGACGCCCACTCCCTGGCGAGAGGAAAAGGGAGCGGCCATCGCTCACCAGTTCAAAGCGCCGCTCCGGGTAGGCCAGGGCGTAGCGGGTGACCACTTCGTGGATGTAGGCTGCCTCGGTGGGGGGCTGGCGCAGGAACTTCTGGCGCGCCGGCACGTTGTAGAAGAGGTGCTCCACAGTGACGACGGTGCCGGCCGGGGCTGCGGCCGGGCGGTTCTCCACCAGGCGGCCCCCCTCCACGCGGACGCGCCGGGCGACCGCCTCCTCGGGGGGGCGCGTGAGGAGAGTCACTTGGGCGACGGCGGCGATGCTGGCCAGGGCCTCGCCCCGGAAGCCCAGGCTGGCGATCCGTTCCAGGTCCTGGACGTCCCGCAGTTTGGAGGTCGCGTGGCGGGCGAAGGCCAGTTCCACCTCGTCGGCGGGGATGCCGCAGCCGTTGTCGGCCACCTGGATGAGGCGGCGACCGCCCTGGCGGATCTCCACGCGGATGTCGGTGGCGCCGGCGTCCAGGGCGTTTTCCACCAGTTCCTTGACCACGGAGGCTGGCCGCTCCACCACCTCGCCGGCGGCGATCTTGCTCGCAACCTCGGGTGGCAGGACTTGAATGGGCTTTCGGAACTCTGCGTCCATCACGGGAGAATTGTACCACAGGAGGCAGCGCGGGGGAAGCGGATGGAGGAGGGTGTGCGGGGCTGTCTCGTTTTTACAAAAAGAAGGCGATAACCGCCCTTCCCAGCGCAGAGGCACGCCGGGAGGCGTGTCCTACGGTCTGCAGGGCTGCCAACGCGAGGGGGCCGGCCCGTCCTCGTGGGGTTTGCAGTTGCAGGTCAAGTGTAGTATAATTTTGGTGCTTCTCGTTCGTTCCGGTGTGGCAGGGTTGGGGACATCCTCGCGGTGCGAGCGCAAAGGGAAGGAGGCTGCCTATGACCTCGCTGTTGAAGGTTGAGGGGATCGGGCCTGTCTACGCCCAGACACTCCGGGAGAGGGCAGGCATCCGCACTGTGGAGGCCCTTCTGGAAGCCGGGGCCACCCCCCAGGGCCGCAAGGAACTGGAAGAAAAGACCGGCATCTCCGGCACCCTCATCCTGGAATGGGTGAACCTGGCTGACCTCATGCGCATCAAAGGGGTGGGGGAAGAATACGCAGACCTCCTGGAGGAAGCCGGCGTGGACACCGTGCGGGAACTCCAGCACCGCGTCCCCCAGAACCTCTGGATGAAGTTGCGAGAGATCAACGAGGAAAAGCACCTGGTCCGCCGTCTGCCCTCGCTGCAGATGGTGGAGGGCTGGGTGGAACAGGCCAAACACCTTCCCCCCAAGGTGATGTACTGAGCAAGGCCCCTGGGGAAGAGGTGCGCCCGCGGCAGGTCCGCGGGCGCACTTTTGGGGGCCCTGCAGGCGTGGGGGGCTCACCCTCTCACCCGCCAGGCAGGCGGATCTCGCCGATCCAGTCCGGCCACCGGTCAAAGCCCTTGCGGTGGGTGAGCCGCGTCAGGCCGGTCCCATCGGTGCGGATCAGGTAGATCTCCCAGTCGCCGTCCCGGTCCGACGAGAAGAGGACCCACCCCCCATCCATCGCCCAACAGCCCGCCACGGCGTTGAAGGCCGAAGGGGTCAGCCGCCGCGGCTCCCCCCCTTCCGCCGGCAGGATGTAGAGGCTGCGTCCGCCCTCCCGGTTGCTGTCAAAGAGGATGTACCTCCCATCGGGTGACCACCGCGGGTTCTCATCGTCGCCAGGCTGGTAGGTCAGCCGGCGCTGGTTGGACCCGTCGGCGTCCATGACGTAGAGTTCGCTATCCCCATCCCGGTCCGACTGGAAGACGATCCGCGTTCCGTCGGGGGACCAGTCAGGGCGGGCATCGTTCCCTCCGGGGAAACGGGTCAGGTTGGTACGCCCGGTGCCGTCCGCGTTCACCACGTAGACCTCAAAGTCTCGGTCCCGGTTGGACTGGTAGACGATGCGGGTCCCGTCGGGCGACCACCGGGGCCCCCAGTCGTCCCCTGGCTGGCTCTCCAGGAGCCGGTGCTGGTCGGACCCATCGGCATTCATGATGTACAGTTCCATGTCCAACGGGTCGTCCCGGCCAGAGGCGAAGACGATCTTAGAGCCGTCGGGGGACCAGGCGGGCTCAATATCGCGTTCGGGGTGGTTCGTCAGTTGCTGGAGGCCGGTGCCTGTGATGCGCATCCGCCAGATCTCAAAGTTGCCGGTGTAGTCCGAATGGAAAACCACGAAGCCGCGAGGGCCGCTTGCGACGGTCGCGGTGGGGCGTCCTGGGGTCGGCCGGGCGTGCCCCTCCCGGGGCGCGGGCAGGACGGGAGGAAACGCCAGGGTCAGTGCGGCCCCGCCCCAGAGGAGGAGCCCCAGGAGGGCGAAGGTGATGCGGCGGTTCCGCACCTTGCCGAAGAGCGCACCCCCTACGCTGGCGAGGCCCACCAGGAACAAGAGCGCGGGCAACAGATATGGCATCGTCGGCCTCCTCTGCACTTCCGGAAAGAGGGGAAGGGCACCTCTCCCTCGTCCGGAGGGGGATTATAGCCCGAACGCTGCTTTTCCGCAATCCGGGGAGGAGGGAGGTTGCAGGCATTTGACTTGGGCGCGGCCTTTGTAGTACACTATATGTAGACTTGGATGCTCCGCGTGGAGCACGGGCTTCGGTTGCTCAGAGCCGGAGGGAGTTCCCCCGGAAGGGCCAGCGCTCGCGGACACGGTGCCTTTGCAGGTCGGTGGTTCGGGAGGGCGGAATCCACATGCTGATCCGAGACTTTGTCCCCAGCGACGCGCAGAAGATCGTGGAGATCCTCAAGGCCAACCAGCAGTACGGCCATCCGGAGTTGGACGGGCCGGAGGCTATGCTCCGCGTCCACGAGTGCCCCGCGGCTGAGTTCCTGGTGGCCGAGGAGGACATGCAGGTCGTGGGGTTCATCCGGGGTGTGTACGACGGCTCCCGCGCCGTCATCCACATCGCCTCCGTGCAGCCGGAGTACCAGCGCCGCGGCATCGGCAAGGCCCTGGTCCTGGAGATTGCCAGGCGGTTCAAGAAGAGAGGCGCTACATCCCTCATGGTCACCGTCCCAGGGGAGGCCGACTTCTGGCGCAAGCTCAACTTCCGCGTCACCACGCGCATCATGACCGCCTATCCCATTGAACTCCTCATCCAGCGGCTGGAGGAGGAGGTCAAGAAGGCCCTGCCCGCGGGCCGGGAAGAAGGGGCCTGAGCGTCTCTCAGCCTCTCTGCGTCTATCCCCGGATGGGTCTGGCTCCCGCTTCTGGCGGAGAGGGGTCCCGCGTCGGCGCGGGCACGAGGAGTGATCCCCTTGCAAGGGCAGACAGGACCTGCTGTCCAGGGGCCACGCATCCTGATCGTGGACGACGACCCCGACCTGGTGCGTCTTCTGACCCTGTGGTTGGAACACTCAGGCTACCGCACGGAGACAGCCCCCAACGGCCTGGAGGCGCTGGGCCATCTCACCCGCAGCACCTTTGACCTGGTAGTCCTGGACGTGGAGATGCCCCACCTGGACGGCTTTGAGGCCTGCCGGCGCATCCGCCAGCAGTCCTCTGTGCCCATCCTCATGCTCACCGTCCTCGGTGCGCCGGAGCAGCGGATGGATGGCCTTTCCCTCGGCGCGGACGACTACCTGCCCAAGCCCTTCAGCGTGCAGGAGTTCATGCTCCGGGTGCAAGCCCTCCTGCGGAGGGCCCGTGGAGCCCCTCTCGTGGAGGAAAGGGGGTATTTCTCCGACGGCTACCTCCTGGTGGATGTCGCGCAGCACCGGGTGCTGCGGGCCGGGGTTCCGGTGCACCTCACCCAGACCGAGTTCGCCATCCTCGCCCTGCTGGTGCGGCACCGGGGCCAGGTCCTCTCCACGGAGCGCATCCTGCGGGAGGTCTGGGGCGAGGAGGTCTCTCTGACCGGGGCCAGGAGCGTGCGGGTGTACATCCGCTACCTGCGCCAGAAGATAGAGCCCGAGCCTTCCCGCCCGCGCTACATCCACACCGAACGCCACCTGGGCTACACCTTCAACCCCCGGGAGGCCTGAGGCCCGCCCAGGCCCTTCGGTCCTGCGTGGGGGGTGCTACCGAGAGGAAGGAGGCGGATACCGCTCCTTCGCCAGGGCTGTCTCGTTTTTACAGAAGGGGAGGCTATCACCGCTCTTCCCGGCGCAGAGGGCACGCCAGGAGGCGTGCCCTACGATCTCCTGAGGGGAAGGGGGCAGATGGCCGCTCCCTCGCATCGCGATTTGCCTTTTCCCGCAGGGGATGTTATAATGGCAATGGAAAAGGGCGCGTAGCTCAGGCGGTCAGAGCGTACGGCTCACATCCGTAAGGTCATAGGTTCGAGTCCTATCGCGCCCACCAAGAAAAAAGCCGCGCCTCACCTTGTGGGTTAGGCGCGGCCTCTTTTTTTCCCCTTCAGCAGCGCGCTTCTGACGGAGGCCCCTACCGGATCACCAGCGACAGCGCCACCAGCACCACCAGCATGGCCACGGCGATGATGGCGATCCGCTTCAGGTCCGAGAGGACGTAGGCGTACTCCTCGGCGAAGTTCACTCTGGCCGGGCTGGCTGGCTGGGCTGGCGCGGCAGCCACTCTGGCCGGGGCCTGTGCCTCCGGCCGGACCTGCGGGGCGACCTGCACCCGGGCTGTCCGGGGCGGCTGGGTCCGCTTGTGGGCACGGCGGGTCTTCTTGGCCATGGCTCCTCTCCTCGGCAAGGTGCACCCATTATAGCCCGGCTCGTCCCAGGCCGCAACTTCACTCCTCCAATGTGGCGATGACCACCAGGCGGTGGGTGTCCACCAGGTACGGGTAGCAGGTGATCAGCGTCAGGGTCGGGGTGCTCGTGTCGGCCATGACGCTCACCTCCGTCGGCTCCACGATGCGCTTGGCCTTCACCACGTAGCGGTAGGGCTGCACCCCGGCGTAGACGATGACCTCGTCGTTCAGGTCCAGTTTCTCCAGGTCGCGGAAGACCTCACCGAAGACATCGTTGTGGCCGGAGAGGACCATGTTGCCCCGTTCCCCGGGGTTGGCCGAACCGATGTGGTGGCCCACCCCCTTCTTCAGTTGTTCCCAGGAGTCACCCTCCACGATGGGGGCGTCCACGCCGATGGCCGGGATGACGATGCGGGTGGGTGACTGGGGCCCCGGCGTGGGGATGGGCACGGGAACCATGGGCTGGACCAGGTCCCGCAGGGGGGCGGGGATGCTGCCGGCTTGCTCTGGGGGCGTGCTCCCGCCGGGGAGGATGGTGACGTGGATGAAGGGCGTCGGGGTCGGGGTGGGCAGGGGCTCCCGGGCCGCGGTGACCTCCCGGTTCAGGTTGCGCAGGTCCCACAGGGAACTGCCCAGGACGACGAGGAGGCCCGCCAGGGCCAGTACCTCCAGGACGAGGAGGAAGGTGTCGCGGATGCGCGCCCAGTTCCGGCCTCCCTTCTGGTCGGCTTCCTCAGCCCCTTCCCGGGGGGAGGCGAACCGCCGCGCCGGGCGGGCCGCCTCCCCTTCTTCCTCTGGCGAGAGGATGCGCCCGCTGGCCGCCAGGCGCTTCCGCTGGGCGGCGCGCGCCTCCATCCGCTTGCGCATGAGGATCTCTTCCAGTTCCTCAACGGTGAGTTCGTCCACTGTGCGGCGGTCCCGCATGGGTCTCTCCTTCCCGCCCGGATTCGCCTAGGCTGGCGTCACCTGCTCCACCCAGACCCGGCGCTTGGCCAGTTCCTCCAGGAAGGGATCGGGGTCCATGCACCCTTCGGGAGCGAAGGCCCCCTTGGCCCGGACTGCGCCGCTGGCGAGCATGGCGGCGCCGATGGCGGCCGGGATCCCGGTGAGGCGGCCCTGTTTGTCCACAGCGCGGTAGGAGCGCACCGCGGCCCGGCCGCCCGAGGTCCCGTAGACATCCACCCGGGCCCCCGAGTAGGGGATGCCCCCGGCCCCGATGATCCCCTCCAGGCGGTAGATGACTTTGGAGGCGGTCTCAATGCGCTGGGGCGTGCGGCTGACCCCCAGCCGCACCAGGACGTCGGCCAACCGGTTGTTCCAGCGGGGCGTCAGCCCGCCCTGGAGGGTGACGGTCCGCACGTCCAGGTAGCGCGGCACCGTCAGGGGCTCCGGGTGGCCGCAGTGGGAGACCTCCACCTTGCCCAGGACCGGCCCGAAGTCCACCAGTTCCTTGCCGCTGCCGGCCCGCACCTTCACCCACTGGCCATCTGTAAAGGAGGGCACGTCGCCGGTCACGGCGAAGAAGACGTGCATGACCACGGCCAGGCCCTGGGCGTCGGCTGCCCCGCCCGCCCAGTAGATGCGGATGGTGTTCACCCGGTCCAGTTCGCCGGCCGCCTTGCGGGCCAGGAGGTTGGTAAGGCCCGGCGTCCAGCCCAGGCCGGTGATGAGGGTGATCCCCTTGGCCCGGGCCTGGTCGTGCAGGGCCAGGATACCGTCCACAGGGCTGTAGTCGTCGCAGATATCCACGTAGTTGACCCCGGCCTCCACCGCGGCCTGGGCCATGAGGAGGCCGAAGCGGTAGAAGGGGCCGATGCACCCCACCACGGCATCGGCGCCGTACATCACCTGAAGGAGAGATTCGGGGTTGGTGGCATCCACGAAGGCCGCTCTGGCCCGCGGGCCGATCTGCTCCGCCAGGCGCTCCGCGGCGTGCAGGCGCAGGTCGGCGATCACCAGTTCCGCACCCGTGTGCTCAGCCAGGTCGTGGACCACGAAGCGTCCCATATCCCCACAGCCGCCCAGGACTACGATGCGCATCTTGTCCCCTCCTGCAGAGGCCACCCTGGACTTACCATAAACCGACACCGGTATTATAGGCCAGGTCGCTCTGGAGGTCAAGAAATGGGGAAGACCGTTGCGGTTGCATCTTGTGTTGGTGAGTTGGGGACGCGGGAAGACCGACCTCTCCCCTCCCCCGCCGAAGGCGGCGGGGGTAGGGTGAGGTTCACCTCGCGGCATGGGA
>JBMFPD010000107.1:0-9992 GCA_049969295.1 Anaerolineae bacterium
CGGTGGGGGGCGGCCCCGGGGTGGGGGTCGCCGTGGGCGTGGGCGTCGGCGTGCCCGTGGGCGTGGCGGTGGGGGGCGTGCCGGTCACGGTCCAGGTGGGGGTGGGCGTCTCCACTGGTGTGGGGGAAGGCGTCGGCGCGCCCGCGGGCAGGGCGTAGCGCACGAGGAGCCGGGGGCGCAGGGCCGGGTCGGGGTGGTCGCGGCTTCCGAACCGGAGCGTCGTCGCCTGACGGCTCAGGGCCCGCAGGAGGAGGCCGTGGTTGGCCGCGGGGTCGGCGGCCCACGCCTGGACCAGGGCCGTCACGTCCAGGGTCAGAGGGAGGTCCGGGTAGACGAGGCGCGTCCGGCCGTTGAAGACGGCACGGCGGTCCACCCCGGCCCGGCGGCAGCCGGCATCGCTCCAGGGGACGCCGCCGAAGGCCAGGTGCCAGGTGGCTTCCCCTTCTTCCCAGTGCCGCAGCACGCCGAAGGCGTCCACCGCCACAGGCCCTTCCCCCGTCGCGGAGAGGAGGCGCAGTTCCAGCGCCGCGGTGATGACCTGCGCGCCCGGGGGAAGGGAGGCCAGGTCAAAGCGCACCAGGGCGTTCTGCACCTCGCCCGCGCCCAAGGTGAGGGCGGGGTCCCGCCCGAAGATGGTGTGGGGCTGCAGGGAGGAGAGGGTGGTGTCCGCTGTGCCTGTATACCCCTGGATGCCTTCCTGGAAGGTGGCCAGGTACCAGGTTGGCGCATCCTCCGTGGCGATGCGGGCCACGTCCACCATGTGCAGGACCAGGTCCTCGCCGCGCGCCACGATGCGGAAGTCGGTGCCGGCGCGGCGGTCGCCGCCGGGTTGCCGGTTGGCGAAGAGGGCATCCGGGAGGACGAAGGTGGCCTTCTGCCAGGCCCGGGTGTCCGCCTTCTGGACCAGGCCGGCGGAGCGGTACGGGGCGTCTACGGCGTCGTACTCCAGTTCCCAGGCGCCAGTCCCCTGGTCAAAGTAGGTCACGGTGACGGTGACGGCGTTGCGTCCGCCGAAGAGGTAGCGCTCGTCCACGTCAAAGGCCATCAGGCAGTTGCCGCTCGCGCAGTCGGTGCGGCGCGCGTAGCGCCCTTCGGGGGAGGCATCCACGTTCCACAGGGGCACGGTGCGGCCGCCAGGGACCGTGTCGTCCTGGTAGAGGTAGAAGGAGAAGTTCCCCCTCTGGGGGTACCAGGTGTTCTCCGGCCGGGCCTCCCGCAGGGCCACCCAGACGCTGGGCGTGTCGGCCGGGGTGCGGCCCAGGTACCGGTTGGCGAACGCCAGGTAGGGCCAGCGGGAGGGCTGTTCCACCAGGCCCCGGTTGGCCACGAGGTAGTCGGCGTGCTTGTCCAGCGCGTTGAGCACACCCCAGAGGAGGTCCGGCAGGTCCGAGAGCATGTAGTCGTAGGTCTCCCAGGCGAGGGGGACCCGGTCGCCGTGGGTCAGGAAGGGGTCGTACTGGCCCGCAGCGTAGAGGGTGTGGGTGGGGTCGTCGTAGACCAGGGAGTTGCTGTCGGCCCGCAGGCCGTTGTGCTTGAGCCCTACCCCCAGGGAGGCGGCGTAGTCGGTGAAGGCCCGGCGCTCCGGTTCGGAGGTGAAGTAGGGGGCCATCTGCAGGAAGAGGGGCGTGGTGGGGAAGGCCCGGCGGTAGATCTCCGTGATGCGGTTGACAGTCTGGACCCACAGGGCGCTGGTCAGGCCGGCCTCCTGCAGACAGGGGTGGAACATGGTGCGGTCGGGGGTCGTCTCGCCGTAGAGGCCCACGCCGATCTCCACCCAGGCGATGCGGGGGTCGCCGTCGTAGGCCGCGCCTACGGCCCGCACGAACCGCTCGTAGCGGGAGAGGTAGGCCTCGCTCCAGTAGCGAGGGATGCTCCAACTGTTGGCGCAGAGGACCCGCGCTTCCGGCGCCTCCCGGTAGACCCAGCGGGGCACAAGGTCGCCACCCGCGTCCAGCCCGTTGTAGGTGACGAAGCCGAGGCCCACCGGCTTGCCCAGGGCGGCCTCCTGGGCGATCCAGTTCTCCAGGATGGGCCACTGGATGTCGCCAGGGGCTGGCTCCAGTTCGTCCCAGGCGAACTTGAGGTGCCCGCCCACGATGGGGTAGACGCGGGGGTCCAGGTTCGGCCTGTCCAGGAAGACGTAGACGCCCGGCGCGGGGGCAATGGGCCGGGCCAGGGGCGCTGCGCCTCCGCTGGCGCGAGGGTGCAGGGTGGCCAGGGCCAGGAGGCCCGTCGCCAACGCCAGGAGGATGGCCCCAGGCCACCATGGGCGTGTTGCCGGTGGTTTCGCCAAAGTTGCTCCCTCCGTGGAGGTTTGCCCACGTCCGCCCATGGCGCGGGGGGACGGTGGGGAAAAGCGTGCAGCGTCTTTTTAAGGAAGACGGAAGTGGCCCTTTGAAGTCGCGCGCTCGGCCCCGTGGGTGCAGGGGCCGCCAGAGAATGTGGCGGCGACCCTCAGAGGGCCTGTTTGCACCCCTGGCCGCGGCCGTGTTATAATGCGGCACGCTTGTTGAGGAGGGAAGCAGCCATCGGCACCCAGATCGTAGACGTGCGCATCGGCGATGTGGTCCGTCTGCGCAAACCGCACCCGTGCGGCGGCTACGAGTGGGAGGTTGTGCGCATCGGGGCGGACATCGGCATCCGCTGCACCACCTGTGGGCGGCGGGTGCTCCTCCCGCGCCGTGTCTTCAACAGGCGGTTCAAAGCCTTCGTCCGACAGGTCCCCCGCCCCCAGTTCCCAGAGGTGAGCGAGGATTCCGATGGCGGATGAGCCACCGGCCCGAGAGCAGGGGCGAGGGTTCGCCTCCGTCCTGGCGAACCGCCACTTCCTGCGCCTGTGGATGGCCCAGGCCCTCTCGCAGACGGCCCAGAACGGCATCCACTTCGTGCAGATGGTGCTGATTGAGCGGCTCACTGGCTCCAGCACCCACATGGGCCTGATGATCCTGGCCTTCAGCCTGCCAGGCGTCCTCTTCAGCGCCATCGCTGGGGTGGTCGTGGACCGCCTGCCCAAGAAGTGGATCCTGGTGGGGTCCAACCTCCTGCGGGTGTTCACCGTCTCCAGTTACCTCCTGTTCCTGCGG
Source organism: Anaerolineae bacterium (assembly GCA_049969295.1). Taxonomy (GTDB): domain Bacteria; phylum Chloroflexota; class Anaerolineae; order DTPP01; family DTPP01; genus DAOTYM01. Next base: position 3,084 of record JBMFPD010000107.1, read on the forward strand.
GTGCTGGACGGCTGGCAGCTTCTCGTCGTCCTCTACATCATCACCTTCGTGTCCTCCTCCATTGGACAGTTCTTCTCCCCGGCGGAAGCGGCTTCCATCCCCCTGCTGGTAGGGCGTGAGGGCCTTCTGGCCGCCAACGCCCTCTTCAACCTCACCTTGACCCTGGCCCAGGTTGCCGGCCTGATGGTCCTGGCCCCCCTGGGGGTGAAACTGGTGGGGGAGGCCGGGTCCTTCGCGGGCGTGGCCCTCCTGTACCTGACGGCAGCGATCCTCGTGAGCGGCCTGCCCAAGGACACGCCCCCAGGGCGGCGGGCCAGCGCCCAATCGGCCTACCGGAGGGCCTGGCAGGAACTCCGGGAGGGGTGGCAGTTCATCGCCAGCCACCCGGGCGTGTACCTGCCCATGGCCCACCTGACCCTCATCGCCACCCTGGTGATGATCATGGCCATGCTGGCCCCAGGTTTTGCCGCCCGCGTCCTGGGCATGAGGCCGGAGGATGCCATCTTCATCTTCGCCCCCGCCGGGGCCGGCATGCTCCTGGCCACCTTCGTGGCCGGGCGTTATGGGCACCTGGTGCGGCGGGAGACGGTGGCGAACGTGGGTCTCCCCCTCATCGCCCTCGGCTTCGCTGCCCTGGGCTGGGTGAGCCGGGGCCACCTCCAGGAGATGCAGCCCCTCTTCTCCATGTACCCGGAACTGACCTTCTCGGTGACCACGGCCTTCATGGGCCTGGCCCTTCTCCTGGGGTTTGCGATGGCCCTGGTGAACATCGTCGCCCAGACCGCGCTGCAGGAGCGCTCGCCAGCGGAGGTGCGGGGTCGGGTCTACGCCGTCCAGTTCCTGATGGCCAACCTGGTGGCCATCCCCCCCTTGCTGACGGCGGGGGGTCTGGCCGACCTCATCGGCATCCCCCGCGTCAGCGCCATCCTGGCGGGGGCGGTGGTGGTCGTGTGGCTGGCCTCGCTGGTCCTGGGCCAGCGCTGGCTGCGGGAGATGCGCCTGGCCCAGGCCGCGGAGCAGGCTCAGCCGTCATCCCACCAGCCCAAGGTCCTCATCCTGATGGGGTCGGCTGGTGGCGGACACCGCAGCGTGGCCCTGGCCCTGCAAGCGGCCATGCGGGCGCTCTGGGGTGACCGCATCGCGGTCTCCGTGGTGGACGGCCTGGAGGAACTCCCCTTCCCCTTCCCCTCCTTCGGGGCTATCTACACCTGGATGGTGAACCACCTGGGAGGGCGGCTCTGGGCCTGGGTCTGGCGGTTCCTGGGCACGCACCGGGGCCGGGGCAACTTCCTGTTCCAGGTGGCCTGGGCCTTCGTGCGGCGTCGGTGGGCGCGCCTCCTGGAGCGGGAGCGGCCGGACGTCATCGTGGTGGACTACCCTCTGTTCGTGGAGGCCACGGCGCGGGCGGTGCGCGACCTGGGGTGGGATGTGCCGGTGGTGACGGTGGTCACAGACCTGGTGACCCTGACCCCCTTCTGGCTCAGCCCGCGGGTGGACCTGTGCCTGGTGCCCACCGAGGCAGCCCGGGAGCAGGCCCTGGCCGCGGGCCTCCCCCCGGAGAAGGTCAAAGTGGTGGGGCTGCCCATCTCCCTCAAGTTCTCCCAGCCCCAGCCCGCCAGGCCCTGGCTGCGGAAGGAGCTGGGCCTCCGCAGTGACCTGCCGACCGTGCTCGTGGTGGGCGGGGGCGAGGGGATGGGCAACCTGGAGGAGGTCGCACGGGCCATCGCTGGAGCGGGCCTCCCCATCCAACTGGTGGTCATCGCCGGGCGCAACTGGCGGCTGCGGGAACGCCTTGCGGCCCGGCGGTGGGAGGTACCCACGGTCATCTGTGGCTTCGTCACCGACATGCACCGCTGGATGGGGGCAGCCGACATCGTGGTGACGAAGGCTGGTCCCAGCACCATTGCCGAGGCGCTGGCGCTCGGAAAGCCCATCCTCCTCTACGGCGCGGTGCCGGGGCAGGAGGAGGGGAACGTCGCCCACGTGGTGGCCTCTGGGGCGGGGGCCTACACGCCGGAGCCGGAGGCCCTGGTCTCCACCCTGCGGGAATGGCTGCGCCCGGGCAACCCCATCTTAGAGGAGATGGCCCAGCGAGCCTGCCAGGTTGGCCGCGCCGATGCCGCGCTGCGCGTGGCCCAGGAAGTGGGGCGGCTGCTGGAAAGGCGCATGGCCCGGCCGACGCCGGCTCCCCTCCAGGGCGCGCCAGAGGAAGCGTCCCAGGCGGCCAAGGGGGAGCCGCCCTCGCGGTAGCAGCAACTCAGGCCCGCTCGCGCGCCTCCCCCTCGGCCTGCCCCCGGGTCGTCCGGTCCTCCACGCCCACCACGCCGTGGATATGCCGGGCGATCTCCGCTGCGGTCTGGGCCACGCGCAGCGGAACCTCCCCCAGGAGGCGCACCAGCCCTCGGTCCACCTCCACCCGCAGAGGATGGCCGCGGGTTGCTTCGGCGGTCTCCAGAGAGCGCGCCAGTTCCTTCTGGATCTGCGCGTCCGTCGCCGCAGGCTCAAAGGCGGGTGAAGAGGCCAGCTCCTCCCGTGTGCCGTGGACGGCCACGCGCTCGCTGCCCAGGCTGTAGACCTTCTCTATGGGCACGATGAGGTCCCGGGGGATCAGCGGCCCCGTCCGCACCACAATATGGGTGATGCGGCGCGTCCTGGGGTCCACCAGGACGTGGTCCACGGTGCCCAGTTCCCCGTCATCGGCCATGACCTCCACCCCCCGGCCCAGGGTGATCTCGTCCTCGTCCAGGCCCAGCCGCACCCGCTGGGCGATCATCGGACGCGCCGTGGCAGAAACCGCGGCGTAGGGCCCGATCCAGACCCGTTGGTCCGCCGGTGGGTGCCCCTGGATGGGCCGCGCCAGGGGGTCCGGGATGCGGAAGTCCACCTCGCGGAACTCGGGCTGGGCTTCCAGGTCCTCCAGAGAGGCGTTCAGGTGGATGCCGTCCTCATCCACCTCCCGCACCCAGTGGACGGGCACCACCACGTCCCGCGCCAGGAGCGTGCCGTGGCGCACGATGAGGCCGGTCACGACCTCATCGTCCTCATCCACCACCACGTAGGCCAGGCGGCCTGCTTTTCCATCGGTGCAGAACACGGGCGAACCTACCTTCAGGTCCATCATCGTCCACACCTCCTTTGGCGATAAGGTCTGGATCTGGTGGCCTGGATAGGGCAGACGGTCCCCCTTGTTCTGCCTGCTCTGGTGCCCACATCACGAACTGGTGGGGCGCTCTCCCAGGGTGACTTGCACCTCCATCTCCCGGCCGTCCCGCACGATGGTCAGGGTGGCCATGTCCCCCACGCGCTTGTGGGTCTCCAGGTAGATGTTCAGGGTGCGGTTGTCCACGATCTCCTGCCCATCCACCTTGACGATGACATCGCCTCCCACCGGCAGGAGGATGTTCCCCATGCGCAGGGTGCGGTTGCCACCTCGGACACCTGCCCGGGCCGCGGGACCGCCACGGACCACCTCCAGCACCAGCAACCCCTGGTCCACCGACATCTCCACGCCCGCCTCCCGCAAGAGCTGAGCTCGCTCCGGGGTGATGTCCAGCAGGTAGAGGCCCAGCCAGGGGTGCGGGTAGCGGCCGTGGGCGATCAGTTCCGGCACCACGCGGCGCACCGTATCCACCGGCACGGCGAAGCCGATGCCGGCCGAGGCGCGGCTGGGGCTGGTGATGGCCGTGTTGACCCCGATGACCCGGCCCTGGAGGTCCAGGAGCGGGCCCCCGGAGTTGCCGGGGTTGATGGCGGCATCGGTCTGGATGATCTCGCCGATGAAGCGCTCATCCGGGCTCTGGATCACCCGGCCCAGTGCGCTGATGACGCCCACGGTCAGGGTCCGCTCCAGGCCGAAGGGGTTGCCGATGGCCACCACGAACTGGCCCACCCGCAGGTTGGACGACGTCCCCAGTTCCAGGGGGTGCAACTCCTCCGGAGAGGCCTCCACCTGGATCACGGCCAGGTCGTTGGAGGGGTCCGCGCCCACCACTTTGGCCTCCAGGTTGCGCTTGTTGGGCAGGGTGACCACCAGTTCCTCCGCCCCTTCCACCACGTGGTAGTTGGTGACGATGTGGCCTTCCTTATCGTAGACGAAGCCGGACCCCGTCCCTTCCTGCGGGACGGGCTGGAAGAAGAAGTCATAGGCGTACGAGCGGGTGGTGATGTTCACCACACCCGGGCCTGCCACCTCGTAGACGTACACGATCTGGTCCTCCAGCGACTGAAGCGCGGCCGCTGGGACCGCTGGAGCCGGCGGCAGCGGCGTGGGTGTGGGCACGGGAGTCGGGGTGGGCGTAGGCGCTGGCGTCGGCGTGGAGAACGCCGGCAACGATGCCAGCTGACAGCCCAGCACCCCAAACGCCGCCACGGCCAGGATCAGGGCCAAAACCCGCTTGGGGCTGTGTTCCCTCACCATATCCCTCTTCCTCCGTTCCCCTCGTGTTGCTTGCTCGGAAGGGCGATCCACGGATCGCCTCTACCCTGGGCAGGCGCAAGACCTGCCCTCCCCTTTATCTCCAACCCCACCCACAAGCGGGGAGGGGCTGGAGGCCCTGGTGCTGCGCCCCAGAAAAGGGCTTCAGGGCACCACCAGCACCGGACACTGGGCGAAGCGCAGGACCTCCATGCTCACGCTGCCCAGCAGGAGTTCCGCGGCGCTGGAAGGGCCCCGGCTCCCCAGCACGATGAGGGAGGCCTTTTCCTCCTGGGCCACGCCCAGGATGACCCGGGCCGCCGGCCCCTCCCGCACGAGGCCCCGAACCGACACCCCGGCCTGGGAAAGGTGCTCCACGGCCTCGTCCACGATCTCGCGGGCCAGCCGTTCGTAGGCCTCCACCAGGGCGTCGTACCCTTCCTGCCCTGCGTACCGCTTGGGCGGCTCGTAGGCATGGACCACAATCACTTCGGCATCTTCCTCCCGGGCCAGGTGCTCCAGGTAGAAGAGGGCCCGGTCGGCCGCCGGCGAACCATCGTTGCCAAAGACGATCTTCCGGAACATGGGCTTCCCCCTCCTCTGGCTCATGCCTGCGAGATACGGCGCAGTTCCTCAAAGAGTTCCCGCTGCCGCGGCGTCAGGTGGGTGGGGAGGCGGACCTCCACTTTAGCGTACAGGTCGCCGTACTGGTCGGGCTGGCGCAGTTTGGGCATCCCCTTGCCCCGCAGGCGGAAGACGCGGCCGTTCTGGGTCCCCGCTGGGACCTTGAGCACCACCTGGCCGGAGGGCGTGGGGACGTTCACCTCGCCGCCCAGGACCGCCGTGAACAGGTCCACGGGGATGGTGGTGTGCAGGTCATCGCCCTGCCGCTCCCAGCGCGGGTCTGGCAGGACCTTCACCCGCAGGTACAGGTCCCCGCTGCGGCCACCCGCCACGCCCGGGGCCCCCGCGCCAGCGATGCGCACCCTGGTGCCGGTCCGGGCCCCCCGGGGGATGTGGACCTCCAGACGGCGATCCCCTACCTGGAGGGTGCGGGTGGTGCCGGTGTAGGCCTCCTGGAGGGTGATCTCCACCTCGTGTTCCAGGTCCTGGCCGGCCTGGGGCCTGGTGCGGAAGGCGAACTCTTCCACCTCCGGCGCCCACGCCCCTCCCCCCAGGTCGCCGAACAGGAAGGTGAAGAAGTCGGAGAAGGGGCTCTGCCCGCCGAAGAGGTCCTTCAGGTCCTCGGCCGTGGCGTAGCGGACATGGACCCGCTGCCCGGCCGGCCCTGCGGCCCAGCGGCTCCAGTCAAAGTCGGCCGCGCCACCGCCCATCTGCTGCCAGCGCTGCCAGTCGGCCCCGAACTGGTCGTACTTGCGCCGTTTCTCTGGGTCGGAGAGGACCTCGTAGGCCTCGTTGATTTCCTTAAACTTCTCTTCGGCCTCGGGGTTGCCCGGGTTGGCGTCGGGATGGTACTGGCGCGCCAGGCGGCGGAAGGCCTTCTTGATCTCTTTCTCGCTGGCGTCGCGGCTCACCCCCAGGATCTTGTAGTAGTCCTTGTATTCCATACTCCTCGCCTATCTCCCTGTCCGGATTCTCGGGTCCAGCCGACCCCGCCTCCTACGGACCTCACCCCTACCCCTGGCCCCCTTCCCCTCTCCGCGTCGGAGAGGGGAAGGGGCGGGGGATGAGGAGAGGTCGGGACCTCTCCACTACCTCTCCCACTGGAGGGCACACCTCCTGGCGTGCCGCCTGGACATCTGACACACCTCCAGAGAAAATGTCCTGGCCCGCTCGGGGGAGCAGCCAGGACATCTCTCACAGCCCTCCTCGGTGTCCGCGGCGTCTGCCTTATCTGCTGACCACCACCTTGGCAGGCCGCAACAGGCGGTCCCCCAGCGTGTAGCCGGGTTCAATCACCTCCACCACCCTGGGCTCGGCCCCTTCTTCCCCCTGACCCTGCACGGCGGTGACCGCCTCGTGCAAGGTCGGGTCAAAGGGTTTCCCGGCTGCCTCCACCCGGCGGACGCCTTCCTTTTCCAACAGGTTCAGGAACGTCTGATAGATCAGGCGAACCCCCTCGCGCAGCCGCTCTGGGTCCGCCTCCGAAGCCTGCAGGGCCCGTTCCAGGTCGTCGGCCACCTTCAGGAAGGCGCGCAGGACCCGTTCGCGGTCGGCGCGGATCTGCTCCTCCGCGAGGCGTTGCTGCCGCTTGCGGAAGTTCTCCATTTCCGCCTGCAGGCGCAGGGCCCGGTCGCGCCACCACTCCAGGCTGCCCTCCGGAATGTCCCCTTGCTGCCCCGCCTCCGCCGTGGGCGAGGGTTCGGGGGCTGGAGGGGTGCTGGGGGCCTCGTGCCCCTGCGCCGCGGGCTCCCCGGTTTCGTTCCGATGGACTTCTTCTGCTGCCATGGTTTCCTCTACCGTGGGCGGGTGGGGATCGGGGGAAGGCGTCCCTCCGGAGCCCTTCACCCGCACTGGGATGCGCACGATACGTT
>JBMFPD010000108.1:0-9987 GCA_049969295.1 Anaerolineae bacterium
CGTGCCCTACGGATCGGCCAACTGCTCACGCCATCCACGAAGGAAGGAACGAATCAACGAATGGCTTGCGGTTGCGCCGGGCTCATTCGTGTATTCGTTGGCAGGTTCGTGGACGGGTTTCTCCAGGCCGCTGGACCGCGTTGCCCCGGAACGGTTGGACAGCCGTCCGACCTTCAGGGGAGGGGGTGCTTTCCCGCAGGGGACAGCCGTGGGCCGCAGGAGACCGTGTGTGACTGCCTCCGCCGTCAGTATGTCGTGAGGCTCCCCAGGGCCATCAGGGCCAGGGAAATGGCCTGACCCGCCTCCCGCAGGTGCTCCTCGCTCAGGCGGTCCGGGGTGTCCTCGGGCAAACGGGATAGCGCCTCCCGCCCCTCCCACTCCAGGACGAGGGTTGGAGCCTCCTGGCCCGTGCTGCGGCCAAGGGAGAAGGTGCTGGTACCGCTGGAGAAGGTCTTGCTCAGGTCCACTGGCTCATCCACGCGCTGGGTCCGCACGCCCACCCGGCGCGCCGCCTGCTCCAGAAGGTCCGCCAGGCGCATGCTCCCCCCGGTGGAGATGAGCAGCCGGTCGCCCGCGGGGCTGGCCACGCCACGGATGTGGATGATGGCCCTGAGGGTGTAGGCGTCCTTGAAGCCCCTCCGCGCTTCCAGGAAGCGCACCGGGTCCATGGGCTCGTCCGGCGCGTGGCCGTACTCCGTCCCCTCGCCCACGTAGTTCACGAAGAGGAAGGTCCGCTTGGGTTGGTAGCCGCTCTCGCGCCACGAGCGGGCGATCTCCAGCATGAGGGCCACGGCGCTGGCACGGTCGTTGGCCCCGGGATAGAGGGTGCCGTCCACGTCCAGGCCGACGCCATCGTAGGGCGCGAGGACCAGGATCATCTCGTCATCAAGTTTCATCTCCGTGTCGCGCTCCCCTGTCGCGGCGACGCCAGGGAGGTGTGCGATCACGTGGTAGGCTGGGGCCCGGGGCTCCGTGGTGCCAGAGACGCGCAGGCGGACGCGCGTGGGGGTGGACAACTTGACCACTTCGTCTGTGCCCAGGTCGGCAGCAGCCTGCCTCAGGTCGGCCACCGTCCGGCCAGTGGGGGCCAGCAACCGGTTGGCCACGGCCTCGCTGATCCAGAGGGCTGGGGCCTCGTACTGGGCGGGTTCACGGCCCGAAAGGGTGAAGCCCTGGGCCAGGGCCCTGGCGTCCTCGGCCACGACCAGCAGGCCGGCGCGGCGGACCCCCTGCAGGAGCGACGCCTCCCTATCCGAAAGGACCAGCACCACCTGGTCCCGGAAGTCCAACTGGCTCACCGCGCGGGGGGTGATGAAGCCCTGGGAAACCTGGCGCAGTTCGCCGATCCCCACCCAGGTGACAGGTCCCTCACCGGCGCCGGTGCCCCGGTCCGGGCCAGGGTAGGCGACGTAGTCCTGGCGATAGTGCAGGGGCGGCCCGCCATCGTCCACCTCCAGGACCGGGACCTCGTCCAGGCGCATGTGGGTGTAGAACCGCTTCTGGAAGTAGGTGAAGGCGTTCTCCTCAGGCTCGCCCGCGGCCTGGAGGCCGGCGGCTCTGTACTGTTCGGCAAGGTACTGCGCTGCCTGGTCCAGGCCAGGGGTGCCCAGGGCGCGGCCTTGCAGTTCCTCAGAGGCCAGGTACTGGACGTCCTGCATGGCCCGCTCGGCCTGGAACGCCTGGGCCTGGCGGAGCCAGTAGGTGAGGGGCGTGACATTGGTCTGGACCCAGACGACGGTGAGGACAAGGAGGGTGGCGAGGGCGAGGGTGGTGCGGTTGACGAGGCGGGTGAAGCCTGCCCCCACCATTTCTATGAGCCTGCGGAGGCCTTCGCCGAAGAGGTTGAAGGCCAGGATGGCGAGGAAGAACGCCGCGGCGGGGTAGAAGGCGGTCCAGGTATAGGAGCGGGCGTAGAGGCGCACGTTGCTCAGAAGGGCTCCCCACTCGGGCACGTCGGAGTAGAGGTAAGGGGGCTGCCAGGCCTGCAGGTCCGCGTAGGCACCGCCACCGATGAAGATGCCGATGAAGCCGAGTTCGCCGAGGAGCATGAGGACGGCGCCCATCTCCAGCGCAGCCAGGGCGATGAGGTGGGAGACGAGGTTGGGCAGGACGTGGCTGAGGAGGATCTGGGGCAGGCGAAGCCCTGTGGCGACCGCAGCCTCAATGAAAGGCTGCGGCCGGATGGACTGCACCTTGCTCCGCACGAACTGCATCGTCTCCGACCAGCCCACGAAGGAGAGGGCGATGATGAAGGGGGGCAGTCCGTTGCGGATGCCCAGGGCCAGGATGAGGACCATCGCCAGGACGAGGGTGGGGAACGCGGCAAGGGTCTCCGCCAGGCTCAGGAGGAACCGGTCCACCCAGGAGCCAGCGGACCAGCCGGCCACCATGCCCAACACCGTGCCCAGGGCGACCCGCGCCAGGACGACGAAAACGGCGAGGGTGAGCGTGCGCTGCGTCCCCGCGAGGACCAGGGAGCAGATATCCCGTCCCATGACGTCGGTGCCCCAGGGGTGTTCCTCCGAGGGCGGGAAGGGGGGCACCTGCATCTGGCCATTCACAACCTTCAGCCCCTGGGTCTGGTACGGGCTGTGGGGCACCAGGTACGGCGCGCCGAGGGCCACTGCCACGAGGAGCCCTAGGATGGCCGCCCCTATCAGGAGGGGCGGGTTGCCCAGCGTCGCCCGGAGCCAGGTCCGTGCGCGCTCGCGGCGGCGGGCCTCCGCACTCAGGTCGGGGGTGTGGTTGGCCGCGGCGTGGCGCCGCACCAGGTCCCGCAGCGCGGCCATGCGCTGGACATCCTCCGGGGAACGCCCTGGCTCGCGGCGCAGCCAGCGCACAAGGCGGCTCTCGGCAAAGAAGAGCCGCAGGTCCTGGACCAGGGTGCGCACCCTCTCCCGCCAGGGTGCTGAAGTCCCCCTCACACCCTCTGCAGCCTCCCGCAGGCGGGGGTCCAGGCGGCGGTAGGCCGCCTCCAGGAGCAGGTTGACCACGATGAACAGGAGGCCGAAGCACAGGATGAGGGCCACCGCCAGTTCGTCGTCCTTGCGGGCAACGGCCCGCAGGAGGTTGAAGCCCGCGCCCGGCCAGGAGAAGAAGAGTTCCACCACTGGCAGGGAGACCAGGGAGAAGCGGAGGGAAAGGCCAAGGGTGGTGAGGATGGGGATGGCCACGTTGGGGTAGACATGGCGGAACATCAGGGTCCGGGACGGGAGGCCCTTGGCCCGGCCGGTGCGCACGTAATCCTCGTCCAGGACGGTGGCCAGGGAGACCTGCGTCACGCGGAAGATCTGAGCGATGGGCCGGGCGGCCAGGACCAGGGCCGGCAGCACGAGGTGGGCATCCCAGCCGAAACCGCCCACGGGCACCAGTTGCCGCCCGAAGGTGCGCACGAAGGCGATCACCCCCACCTGGAGGAGGAGCGCGGTGAAGAAGGAGGGCAGGGAGACGCCCAGAAGCGAGAGCAACAGGAACCCGGTGGACAGGGACGGAGGTCGCCGCCGGGCGGCCAGGGAGCCGAGGAGCACTCCCACCACCGCGGCAATGCAGAGGGAGGCCCCGAGAAGCCCCAGCGACTTGGGGAAGGCGTCCCCCACGACCTCGGCGACCGGGATGGCCAGGCGTGGCCGCACCGACGTGGATACGCCCAGGTCGCCGTGGGCCAGGCGCGCCAGGTAGTGGACGGTCTTCTGGGCGCCATCCGCCACCGCCGGGCCGGACGCCTTGCCCCGGGACATATCCAGGCCCGAGAAGGTGAGGAAGGTGATGCTCAGGAGGACGAGGAGCACGAACCCCAGACGGCGCAGGGCGAAGTCGGCCGCTGCTGCTCCCACCCCCTGGAAGGCGGAGGGGGCCGCCAGGTCCTCCGAGGGGCCGGGGGCGCGGGGGAGACTCTCTTGCATGTCCGTCACGTTGGGCTCTCCACAAGGAGGGAGTCACCCGGCCAGGGCCAGATGCCGCAGGGGGCGCTCCAGGGCTGACCCATTCTTATAGAACTGACAGCCTTCTGGCGCAGCGGACCGTAGGGCACGCCTCCTGGCATGCCCTCTGCGCCGGGAAGAGCGGTTATCGCCTTCCCTTTTGTAAAAACGAGACAGCCCTGAGGGTCGCTCCAGTCGCCTCTCTTAACCACCCTGGAACCAGGGACTCCGTTCACCCAGACCATCCGTCCCCACCCGCCAGGGGTCAGGGAAAGCCGTGCCCCCTCAGAGGTCAAAGTACAGGGCCATTTCGTAGGGATGGGGCCGGCCCCGCACCGCCCTCACTTCTTCCCGCTTGGCTGCGATCCAATCCTGGAGCAGTTCCTCATCAAAGACGTCGCCCTGGAGCAGGAAGGAATGGTCTTCCTCCAGGGCATCCAGGGCTTCCTCCAGGGTGGTGGGGAGCGATCGGATGGCCGCCTGCTTCTCTGGCGGCCAGGCGAAGATGTTCTCGTCTATGGGGCCAAAGCCGTTGGCGGTCGGGTCCATCTGCCGCTGGATGCCATCCAGCCCGGCCAGCAACTGGGCGGCCAGGGAGAGGTAGATGTTGCCCGTGGCGTCGGGAGGCCGGAACTCAAGGCGCTTGGTGGCCTCGGTGGTGGCGTACTTGGGCACGCGGATGGCCGCGCTGCGGTTCCCCGCGGAGAAGAAGCACTTCACCGGGGCCTCAAAGCCGGGCACCAGGCGGCGGTACGAGTTGGTGCTGGGGTTGGTGAAAGCCAGGAGGGCGGCCCCGTGTTCCAGGAGGCCGCCGATGTAGTACAGGGCCGTCTGGCTCAGGCCCGCGTACCCCCGCTCGTCCCAGAAGAGGTTCTTCCCCCGCTTGAAGAGGGTCTGGTGGACGTGCATGCCGTTTCCCGGCTCGCCGTAGAGGGGTTTGGGCATGAAGGTGACGGCCTTGCCGTGGCGGTCGGCCACCATCTTGGTCACGTACTTCACCAGCATGGCCACGTCGCCGGCCCGCACCAACCCCTTGACCATGGGGACCTCAATTTCGCACTGGCCCGCCCCACCGACCTCATGGTGGTGGTACTTGACCTCCACCCCCATCTCCATGAGGCGCAACGCCATCTCCGACCGCAGGTTGTACAGGCGGTCCAGGGGCGGGATGGCGTGGTAGCCGCCCTGGTGGGGGATCTGGTGGCCGTGGCCGCTTGTCGCGCTGCTCCAGGCGGCTTCTTCCACCTCCAGCCAGTAGCCGGCCCGGTGGGGTTCGTTCTCATATCCCACGCGGTCGAAGATATAGAACTCAAACTCCGGTCCCCAGAAGCTCTCGTCCCCGATGCAGGTGTCCTGCAGGTACATCTCGGCCCGTCGGGCGATGTTGCGGGGATCGCGGTGGAAGATGCGGCGGGTATCCGCCTCCATGGTGCTGCAGATGAAGGAAAGGGTGGGGACTTCGTGGAAGGGGTCCATCGCGCCCGTGGTCAGGTCGGGCACCAGGACCATGTCGCCGGCCTTGATGCTTTTGAGCCCCACCGCCGAACCGTCAAAGCCGATCCCCTTCTCCACCAGGTCGTGGGTGAAACCCGCAGCAGGGATGGTCAGGTGGTGCCAGCGACCCCACAGGTCGCAGAACTTCAGGTCCACCATCTGGACCTGCCGCGCCTTCACAAAGTCGGCAGCCTGCTGAAAAGTCTGGAACATCCCAGCCTCCTGGCGCGCCTCTGCGCCGAACGGATTGACCCCAAAGGACACAGAGAGCACAGAGGTTTTTTTAAAACTTTGTGTCCTCTGTGCTCTCTGTGGTTTCCCTTCCTACCAGCGGTCGCGGTGGACGCGCTGGGGATTGTACTGAGTCCGGGGCGGCTTCTTCTCCGCCGGGTGGCCGATGGCCACGAGGCAGAGAACTTCAATCCCTTCCGGGATGCCCAGGACCTCCTTGACGCGGGCCACCCGGTCCTGGTTGGGGTAGACCCCCAGCCACACACCGCCCAGGCCCAAGGCGGTGGCCGCGAGGAGCAGGTTCTCGGTAGCCGCGCTGCAGTCCTGGACCCAGTAGCGGGGGGAGAGGGCCGGGTCGGCGCAGACGGCGATGCTCAGAGCCGCCTCGGCCTGCATCCGCCCGTAGGGGTGAGCCTCGGCCAGCCTCCGCAGTTGCTCCCGGTCCTGGACCACGACGAAATGCCACGGCTGGCTGTTGTTGGCCGAGGGTGCGGCCATGGCTGCCTCCAGCAGTTTCCGCACCTGCTCCTCGGTGACCGGCTCACCGGTGTACTTGCGGATGCTGCGTCGGGCGAAAATGGTCTCCAACATGGCCAAATTCCCTCCTGAGGTGTGCTCGATCGGCCCAGAAGCCAGGGCCAGTCCCGCGCCTGGCCTGCACAAAAAGACCTCGCCTCGCGAGGGGAGGACAAGGTCCCAGCCTCCCGGCGCTGGGAGACGGTGCACAGCGCATTATACACGCGCCAGCCGGTGAGGGGAAATCCGGGGCGGGGGAAGGGAACCCCACCCCCGCAGGGACGGCCCGTGCGGGCCCAGCCACTGGCACGACACCTTGGGCACGCCTACCCATCTGAGGGGCATACTGAGAGGCTCAGGATAGATCTGCACTCAGGGTAGAGGGGCGGAACCGAGCGACTCCTCGCTTGCCAGGGGCGCCCTCACAGGCTCTCAATAGCCTCAACGTCCAGGACGAACAGGGTGACGCCGCAGTGAGGGGGTTCTTCCGGCGGGCCTGCATCCCGCCCCCGCCGCTCCCGCGCTGCGCCCGCGCAGGCACGCTTGAGGCTCGCGATGACGTCCTCCACCTGCTCCTCCCGGACACCGACGAGCAGGGTGGCGTAGCCCCGGCGCAGGAGCCCTCCCGTGCTGGAGATCCGGGTCACGCGGTAGCCCCCCCTGACGAGCGCGTCCAGCGCCGCGGCCGCCAAGTTCTCTGGCAGGATCGCGAGCACGAGTTTGGCCAAGGCTTCCCTCCTCGGATACAGGGCAGCGGTCAAGTGAAACAATTATAACCAGGACCGCGCCCAGGGGCAAATCCCCGCGGTGGCCCCTGCGGCTGCATTTCGTGTGGGGCGTTTGGGCGATGCGGTCGCCCGCACGCAGGGCAGACCGTAGGTCACGCTTGCAGCGTGACTTCTTTGGCACGCCGCAGGCGTGCCCTACCAGCGTGACTTCTTTGGCACGCCGCTACCAGACCGTAGGTCACGCTTGCAGCGTGACCTCTTTGGCACGCCGCAGGCGTGCCCTACCAGTTGCTAGAGGAGGGATCGCCTCCCCACCCCAGCGCCGCGCGTCCGGCCTTGCCCAGGGCCCCGAAGCATGTTATAATTCCCCCCAGGAGAGAGGACATCCTCTACATCCCTCTGCGGCGGCTGGGCCGCCGACACGCCCTGCCACGGCCGTCAGGAGAGGTAGCCCTTGTGAGCGCCTTGGCCAATCCCTACGTCACCGACAGCCCCGTCTTCGGCGCGGACCTGTTCGTCGGCCGCTCGGACGTCCTGGGCTGGCTCCAGGATAGCATGGACGCGGGCATGCGCGTCCTCGCCGTCTGCGGGCCGCGCCAGGTCGGCAAGAGTTCGGTCCTGGCCCAACTCCGCCACCGCCTCCTCGGGGCCTATGCAGTCCTCTGGGTCCCTTGCCGGGACCTGCCCGCGGCCAACCTGGCGGACCTCCTCTTCGCTGTGGCAGAACGGGTCGCGGCCGACCTCCGCGAGGGGTATGGCAAGGAGTTCCCCCCGCCCCAGCGGGAGGCCTTCGCCTCCGACCTCTCGGCCCTGGCCGGCCCCTTCTGGGCCCGCGTGCGCCAGGTGACGGCCGGGCAGGTCCCCGTCCTCGTGCTGGACGACTTCGAGACCTTTGCCTCCAGGGCCAGACCGGACCTGGTCCAGGCCTTCCTGGACTACCTGCAGCGCCTCCTGGAGCGCGATCCCCGGCTGCGCCTGATCTTCTCGGCCCAGAGCCCTGCCCAGTTGCGCGCCCTGCACCCCACCCTGTTCGCGCGGCTCCTGTGGCGGAGCCTCGGCCCCCTGAGCCGTCAGGAGGCCCTGCGCCTCATCAAAGAACCGGTGGAAGGGGCGGTGGAGTACGACTACGAGGCTCTGGAGCGGATCCTGGAACTCTCCTCCCGGTGGCCGGCCTATATCCAGCGCCTCTGCCGACGGCTGGTGGACCTGGTGGGAGGCCGCGGCTATGTGAGCCGGGCCGACGTGGACCAGGCCGCCGAGGACCTGGCCCGCGAGGGCTTCCCAGAGTTTGAAGACCTGTGGGCCCATCTGGCCCCCGACGAGCGCATTGTCGTGGCCGCGGTGGGGGAATTGCGGGGCACCCAGGGCCTGGCCACCAGGCAGGACCTCCTGCGCGTCCTGCGGGGGGCCGGGCTGGACCCCCCTCCCCAGGATGTGGCCCGGGCGATGGACCGCCTGGTAGAGAAAGAGGTGCTGGAACGGCTGGGCGCGCTGAGTTGCCGGTTCCCCGTGTACCTCATGCGGACGTGGGTCCAGGCCCAGCACCCCCTGGCCCAGGTCCTGGTGGAGGAGAAGTGGCCCCGCGCCCTCCCGGAGCGGAGGCCATCCAGGGTGGCCCAGGGCCTGGTCACGCTGGCTGTGGCGGCGGCCGTGGTCTTCTTCGCCTGGAGGGCATGGCCGCGGGAAGAGCCAGCCAGCGCGCCAGCGACCCCGCCTCCCGCCGCGCCTGCCACCGTGCCCCCACGCACCCCGACTCCCCAGCCTGCAGCGAGCACGCCGACGGCCCCGCCCGAGACCGCCCCGGCGACGGCCACCCCCCTGACGCTGCCCCCCATCCCGACGCGGGGGTACGTCTTCGTGCGCTCCCTCCCGGCCATCGCCTACATGAGCCGCAAAGGAGAGGGGCCCTGGCAGGTCTGGGTCATGACCAGCGATGGCAAGGAGCGCTTCCCCATCACCGACGGGACCACGGACGACAGCGCCCCGGTCTGGTCGCCGGACGGGAACGAACTCCTCTTCGTCTCCCGGCGGGACGGCAACCGGGAGATCTACCGCATCTCCCTGGACGCGGCCCTGGCCGGCCAGCCCCCCACCAACCTGACCCGGAACCGGGCCGACGACTGGACCCCCTCCTGGTCGCCCGACGGCCAGTTCATCGCCTTCTCCTCCATGCGGGACGGCGATTGGGACATCTACGTGATGCGGGCCGACGGCTCCGAGGTGGTCCAGTTGACGGACGACCCGGCCCCGGACATCTCGCCAGACTGGTCCCCGGATGGGCAGCGGATCGCCTTCGCCTCCAAGCGAAGCGGGAACTGGGACCTCTACATCATGAACCGGGATGGCTCGGACGTGGTCCAGATCACCGACCATCCCGCCTCGGACCTCAGCCCGGACTGGTCGCCCGACGGCAGCCGCATCGCCTTTGAGACGACGCGGGACGGCGACGCAGAGATCTACATCATGTGGGCCGACGGCTACGAGTTGTACAACCTCACCCAGGACCCCACAGCCAACGACCACTGGCCCACCTGGTCGCCCGACGGCAGCCGTATCGCCTTCTGTTCCAACCGGGAGGGGAACTGGGAGGTCTACACCCTGGATATAGACGGCCGCCAACTGGTCAACCTGACCCGGAGCCCGGAGACCCAGGACCAGGGACCTGCCTGGCGCCCGTGACCCGCGGGCGCGGGACATGAAGAGGAGGATGGCCATGAAAGCGGTAGTGATGGCTGGCGGAGAAGGCTCTCGGCTCAGGCCTCTGACCATCGGGAGGCCCAAGCCCATGGTCCCGGTGGTCCACCGGCCGGCAATGGGCCACATCCTCTATCTCCTCAAGCAGCACGGCATCCTGGATGTGGTGGTCACCCTCCAGTACATGGCCGAGGTCATCCAGGACTACTTCGGCGATGGCTCCCAGTGGGGGATGAACATCCAGTACGCGGTGGAGGAATCGCCTCTGGGCACCGCTGGCAGCGTCAAGAACGCCCAGGCCCTTCTGGGCGAGCCCTTCCTCGTCATCAGCGGCGACGCCCTGACCGACTTCAACCTGAGCGAGGTGATCCGCTTCCACGAGCAGGTCGGCGCCGCGGCCACCC
>JBMFPD010000109.1:0-9859 GCA_049969295.1 Anaerolineae bacterium
AGGGCCACGGCCAGGCCCGCCAGGATGTAGGGCGTGGAGTAGACCAGGCTGTCCAGGAACGCCTGTTGGGAGCCGATGGCCCCCTCAAAGAGCCCTCGGTAGGCCGCCAGCACGTAGAGGAGCGACTGGCGGACCATCTCGCCCAGGGGCAGGGGGACCCCCTCCTGCCCCAGTTCGTACATGCGGGTGCCGAAGATGACCAGGGCCCCCACCAGGACGGCGGTGAAGACCGCCAGGAAGGGGATGGCCAGTTCCCCCCAGTTCCACCCCCGGGCGCGCTCCCACAGGCCCTGGAGGGGGCCTGCCCGGGGCACCGCTTCGGGGCGGGTTGCAGGAACATCGGAGTCAGGTGGCATGGGTCATCTCTCCCTCCCTCGCCCGTTCCTCCTCGTGGACGCCGGCCATCAGGAGCCCCACCCGTTCGGGCGTGGCCTCGGCCGCGTCCAGCGTGGCGAGGATCTGACCTTTGTACATCACGGCAATGCGGTCCGAGAGGGACATGATCTCGTCCAACTCCGCCGACACCAAAAGGACCGCGCACCCCTCGTCCCGCTTGCGCACGATCTGCTGGTGGATGAACTCAATGGACCCCACGTCCAGGCCGCGGGTGGGCTGGGCCGCGATGAGGAGTTTGATGGGGCGGCTGAACTCCCGGGCCACCACCAGTTTCTGCTGGTTCCCTCCCGAAAGGCTGCCCCCGTTCGTGTACACGCTGGGCGTGCGGATGTCAAACTCCTTGACCAGGCGCTGGGCGTATTCCTCAATGGCCCTTTCGTTGAGCAGGACCCCGCGGGCGAAGGGGGGGTGGTAGTAGGAGCAGAGGACCAGGTTGTCGGCCACGGGGTAGGCATCCACCAGGCCATGCTCCCGACGGTCCTCCGGGATGTGGGCCACCCCCTGCTCCATGATCTTGCGGGGCGAGGCGTTGGTCACGTCCACCCCGGAGATGAGGACCTGGCCAGCCTCGGCGGGCCGCAGGCCGGTCAGCACCTCCACCAGTTCGGTCTGACCGTTCCCCTGCACGCCAGCGATGCCCAGCACCTCGCCGGCCCGCACCTCAAAGGACACGCCGTTCACCGCCTTCACCCCGCGGTCGTCGTAGGCCTCCAGGCCCCGCACCTGGAGCACCACTGGCCCCGGCTTGGCCGGCCCTTTCTGCACCGTCAGGATGACCTCGCGGCCCACCATCATGGCCGCGAGCTGCTCCCGGGTCGTCTCCCCAGGAGTGGTGGTGCCCACCACCCGCCCATCCCGCAACACGGTGATGCGGTCGGCCACGGCGAAGACTTCCCGCAGTTTGTGGGTGATGAAGATGACCGACTTCCCCTGGGCCACCAGGGAACGGATGGTGGCGAAGAGGGCGTCGGATTCCTGGGGCGTGAGGACGGCGGTAGGCTCGTCCAAAATCAGGATGTCGGCCTGGCGGTAGAGGGCCTTGATGATCTCCACCCGCTGACGGGCCCCCACCGGCAGGTCCGCCACCAGGGCCTGGGGGTCCACTTCCAGGCCGTACTGGGCCGAGAGGCGGCGGATCTCCTCCTCGGCCCGCCGATGATCCAGGATGATGCCAGACTTGACGACTTCTGCCCCCAGGATGATGTTCTCGGTGACGGTCATGACCGGCACCAGCATGAAATGCTGGTGCACCATGCCGATGCCGTGGCGGATGGCGTCGGCGGGGGTGTGGATGGCCACCTCCTGGCCGTTCAGGAAGATGCGCCCTTCGTCCGGGGTGTACAGGCCGTAGAGGATGTTCATCAGCGTCGTCTTGCCGGCGCCGTTCTCCCCCAAGAGGGCGTGGACCTCTCCCCGGCGCAGGTCAAAGTTGATGTGGTCGTTGGCCAGCACCCCTGGGAACCGCTTGGTGATGCCCTCCAGTCTCAGGGCTAGTTCCATGCCTGCCCTCTCCAGAATGCATGCGTTCAGGGGCGAGGCATGCCCCGCCCCACCTCACCCCTGCCCGGGGATGAGGAGAGGTCGTCCATCCAACCTCACCCTTCCCTGGCCTTTAGCCACCCCCTCCCTCTCCACACGTGGAGAGGGAGGGGGCAGGGGGTGGGTGAGGTTTCCCCCCACCTCACCGGGCAAGAGGGGGCCGGCACCCCCAGGCTTGGATGCCGGCCCCTTTCCGCCCCATGCGGCCTACATGCTGAAGGAGCCGGGGGCCGGGACCTCGGCCGGGATCACATCACCGGTGACCGGGTCCACGCCGGTCTTCAGCGTGCCGTCGGCGAGCATCTTGAAGATCTTCTCCAGGGCCGCCTTCACTTCGGCCGGGACGTCGTCCTCCGTCTCGTGGAAGGGGGCCAGGCCCACGCCGTTGTTGGAGGCGTCAAAGACGGCCGTGCCCGCCTGGAAGGTGCCCCAGACCGCGTCCCGCACGGCGTTGTAGACGGCCACGTCCACGCGCTTCATGGCGCTGGAGAGGAGCCTGTCCGCGCCGGTCTGCGCGCCGCCCTTGAAGGTGGTGTAGTACTCGTCCTGGTCCACGCCGATGACCCAGACGCCCTGCTGGGCCGCGCCCAGGATGCCGCCGGAGCCGGTCGGGCCGCCCGCGCCGAAGATGACGTCAGCGCCCTCGGCGATCTGGGACTCGGCTGCCGCCTTGCCGCGGGCCGGGTCGGTGAAGGAGTCAATGTAGACGCCCACGACACGGCAGTCGCCGCAGACGTACTTGACGCCGTGCTCGTAGCCGTTGCGGAACTTCTTGACCGGCGGGATCTCCATGCCGGCCACGATGCCCACGACCTTGGACTTGGTCATGAAGCCCGCCAGCGCGCCGGCCAGGAAGCCCGATTGGTCCTCGCGGAAGGTCAGGCCCATGATGTTGTTGTTGGGGACCTGGTCAGGCGAGTAGGCGTAGTCCACGATGGCGAACTTGATGTTCGGGTACTTGGCGGCCATCTTCTGGGTGGTCTCGCCCATCATGAAGCCCACGGTGATGATGATATCGTACCCTTCGTTGGCGAACTGCTCCACGTTCTTCTCGTAGTCCGTGGGCTGGAGGGTCTCAATGAAGGCTGCCTTGAGGTTGAACTCCTTGGCGGCTCGCATCATCCCCTCGTAGGCGTACTGGTTGAAGGTGCCGTCATCCACCTTGCCCACGTCGGTGACGAGGCCCACCTGCCGCTGGGCCAGGAGCTTCTCCGCCTCCTCCGCCGTGGGGATGAGCAGTTTCCAGCCAGGGAGGATCAGGCTGGGGGTCCGGATCAGGGCGAAGGTGGCATCCTCAAAGTGCTTCATGTTGGTGGCCATGACGATGGCCGGGTAGTAGTACCCTTTGCCCAGGTACTTCTCGGCCAGGCGCCAGAGGTTGTCGGCCTTCTGGACGGTGTAGACATTCTCCTGGGCCGACGGGGCCGCCGTGGCAAAGGAGACGCTCACCGCCAAAAGGGCCAGCACGACGAACAGGTTCAGGGCGATCCGCTTGCGCATCCTAGCACCTCCCTCATGTGATGTGGGTCAACCGGTTGACGGAATCCCTCCCGGGCCTCGCCCGGGCCTTGTCCAGCGCGTCGTTTCCCTTCCGCTACACCCCTCCTCTCCTGAATGGATGGCGAGGCCGCGCCTCGCCTTCGTAGGAACTTGCCCTACCGGGCACACCGGAACCCGAGGTCGTCGTTGGCCGCTTCCGGCGCGGTGCTGTTGCGGAAGAAGGTCTGGACCTGCTCCTTGTCGCTGAACCAGCCACCGCCCCGGGTGATGCGGAACTTCTCGCCCATGTACTGGTCGCGGTAGGTGCTGCCGGGGTAGGCCTTGTACCAGTCGGCCGTCCACTCAGCCACGTTGCCGGCCATGTCCATCACGCCGTAGGGGCTGGCCCCTGCGGGCAGGCTGCCCACCGGCAGGGTCCGCCGGTAGCCGGCCTCCATGCCGTTGACCTTCTCGGGGTCAAACTCGTTGCCCCAGGGGTAGCGGCGGCCGTCGGTGCCGCGGGCGGCCTTCTCCCACTCCTGCTCGGTGGGGAGCCGCTTGCCGGCCCACTTGCAGTAGGCCTCCGCGTCGTACCAACTGACCTTCACCACCGGGTGCTCCTCTTTGCCCTGGCCGAAGTAGTCCCGCCAGGAAGGTTCGCCGGCCTGTTCCGCGGTGGTCTTGTACCCCGTGGCTGCCACGAAGGCGGCGAACTGGGCGTTGGTCACCTCGTAGACGTCAATGTAGAAGGCCGGCAGGTTGACCTTCTGGGGTGGGCTGGCTTCGGGCTGTTCGTCGCTGCCGAAGAGGAACTCGCCCGCGGGGATCTCCACCATGGGGGCCTCCACCGGGCCCGTGGGGGCTGCTGTCGTGGCCGTCGGGGGGACCTCCGTGGCCGTGGGGGCAGGGGCGGCCGTGTCGGTCGGGGCCGGGGCCTTGGTGGGGGATGGCGGCTTCGTGGGGAGCGGCCGCGGCGTGGGGGTCGGCTCCACCGTGGCCCCCAGGACCGCAGTGGCCCCACCGATCAGTTCGCTGGTGGGCTGGGGTTTGGCCACGGTAGCCGCCTCTGGCAGTTTGGGCGTGGGCGGCTGGGTCGGAGGGCCTCCTGCAGGGGTAGGGGTGGCTGCTGGCCCGCAGCCGGCCAGCACCAGGGCCAGGGCCGTCAGGAGCACCAGAAGCACTGGCATTCCCTTGTGCATCTCACTCCTCCCAGGGATTTGGCTTGTCAAGAGGCGCGACGTACGGTGCGGACAGGATTACGGACACGGCATGGGCGGAGACAAAGAGGGACGTGCTCCCTCGTCCTATCGGATCCGACCTGTGGAGACAAGGTGTCCCTCTCATCCGTTGAACGCTCTCTTTCCCATGCCGCGAGGGCAGACATCCACGTTGATGGGGAAGGTCAGGCTCTTTCCCATTATAACCCAAGAGTGCAAGAACCGCAAGCCTGCGCGTTCCTACCGCAGGGCTGACTCATTTATTGCTCTGTTGCAGGGTCGGACGGATGTCCAACCTTTCAGACGGAGACAGGAGGGCACGCCTCCTGGCGTGCCTTCTGCGCCGGGAAGAGCGGTTATAGCCCTGTTGCAAGGATGGATGCCCAACCTCTTCAGGGGCGACGCGGTCCAATGGCCTGGAGAGGGCCGTCCACGAATCTGCCAACGAATACACGGATGAGCCTGGCGCGACCGCAAGCCATTCGTTTATTCGTTCCCTTCATTCGTCGATGGCGTCAGCAAGGCGGAAACTCCCTGGGTACCTGGTCCTTGCGGCTGAGCACATTCTTATAATAGAACTCTGACAGACCGCAGGGCACGCCTCCTGGCGCATCTCAAGGGGCGGGTTCCAGGTTGTAGGTGAGGCTCTCCAGGTACCAGCGGCCGCCCCGCCGCACGAAGGTCCAGCGGTCGCCGCCAGGGGACACTTCGTCTCCGATGCGGGTCGTGGCCCAGGCCGTGGCCCGGTCACCGTGGACCTCCACCCGCACGTCCAGCGGGCCAGCCTCCTTTGCCCCGCCGGGGAAGACCAGGTGCACGTAGCGGTCGCGGATGGCATCCCGGCCCCGCCAGACCAGGTCGTCGGTGAGGTCGTCGGGGGTGTGGGCGGCATCGGTGACCACCGCTCCCTCCGCCCAGAGGGCCATCAGCGCGTCCAGGTCCTGGGCCACCACCCCCTGGGCTTCCCGCTGCAGGAGGTCCAGGATGGCGGCGTGGCTGTCGGACTCGCCTCCGCAGCCGGCCAGGAGGAGCAACAGGGCCAGGGCCCAAGCCCATCGCTGCACAGGACGCCTCCTTGTTCCCCCCGCGGAACCGTGCTACAATTCACAGGGCCATTGTACCGCGGGAGCCCGCAAACGCCAAGAGGAGCCAGCCGATGTCCAGCCGCCTATCCCGCCAGGCACACCACCTCTTCCTCTCGCCCCATCTGGACGATGCCGTTTTCTCCTGTGGCGGCCAGATGGTCCTCCTGAGGGAACAGGGGGCCTCCGTGCACGTCGTCACCGCCTTCACTGGCGACGCCCCCGAACCTCCCCTCCCGGACTTTGCCACGCTCCTCCATGCCCTGTGGGATGCTGGCGACAACCCCTTTGCCGTGCGGAGAGAGGAAGACGAGCGCGCCCTGCGCTTCCTGGGGGCCACGTGGACGCACCTCCCCTACCAGGACGCCATCTACCGCCGCTCCCGGGGAGGCGGGCACTGGCTCTACCCGGACCACCCGGCTGTCTTCGGGCTTGTTGCCCCGGAAGAGGTGGAGAGCCTCCCCCGGGCGCTTGTCCGGGAGATCGCGCCCCTGTGCGGCCGGCCCGGGCAGACGGTGGTGCACGCGCCCCTGGGCGCTGGCGGCCATGTGGACCACCAATTGACGCGTGCAGCGGCCCTGCTTTTGGGGGAGTTGGGGCACTCCCTGCGCTTCTACGAGGACTTCCCCTACAGTGAGGAGTCGGGGGACCTGGAGGCGGCCCTGGCGGACTTCCCGCCGCTACAGGCCATCTACATTGCGTACGATGAGAGTGCCCTCCAGACACGCCTGGAGGCCATGGCCCTGTACCGTTCCCAGTTGGGGTCCATCTTCGGGAGCGAGGCGCGCATGCGGGACTTCACACGCGCCTATGCCGCCAGGCTGGCGCAGGCTTCTGGGGCGGCTCTCCCCTACGCGGAACGGGAGTGGGTGCAGGTCAACCCGGGCGATCGCCACGAAGGGCTTGGAGGTTAGTGCTGCGCCAAAGCGAAGGTTGTCTGTGGTGCGGCACGCCAGTGCCGCACCACACCGCGGGATCCGTGCAATCCGTTCCCGAAATCCGGGCATGCACGGGCACGCCCCTGTGCACCCAAACGCGCTAGCCACGAAGGGAGGCCAGGAACAGGGCTGTCTCGTTTTTACAAAGGGAAGGCGATACCCGCTCTTCCCGGCGCAGAGGGCACGCCAGGAGGCGTGCCCTACTGCCTGCCGTGCCAGAAGGCTGTCAGGAAGAATGAGTCAGCCCTGGGCCAGGAAGGCCTCTGCTTCCTCCAGGGTGGGCGCGGTCTGGACACCCCCGATCCCCCGCAGGGTCAGCGCAGCCACTGCCGCGGCGAGACGGCCGGTCCGCTCCAGGTCCCAGCCGGCCAGCACCCCGTAGAGCACCCCGGCGTCAAAGGCGTCGCCCGCGCCGATGGAGTCGGTGAAGGCCGGCGGCGGCAGGGCCGGCTGATGGTAGGTCCGCTCCGGCGTCAGGAGCAGGGCTCCCTCTGCCCCCAGTTTGACCACCACCAGATTGGGACCTTCCTTGAGGAGGGCTCGTCCCGCTTCCTCCGGCGTGGCTGCTCCAGTGATGGCCAGGGCCTCCGTCTCGTCGGTGAAGAGGATGTCCACGTACTGCAGGAGGTTGCCGAAACACTTCCTCCAGGTCCCCTCCACCGGCACAAGGGGGAACTGGGTGTCCAGGGAGGTGAGGAGACCCATCTCGTTGGCCTTGCGGTAGAGGGCCTCGGTGGGCTCCCCCCACACCTGGGGGTAGTGGAGGTACCCTCCGCAGTGGAGCAGGCGGCCTGCCCGCAGGCGTTCCTCCTGAGCGGGGGAGAGGGTGAGGGGCCAGGGGGCATGGGTGGCCAGCCGCCCTGTCAGGGGGCGTTTGCGGCTCCCGAAGAGGAGCATGTAGATGCCGATGCCGGAAAGAGCCCCGGGCTCCACAGTGATGCCGCCCACCTCCACCCCCTCCTCCTGGAGGCGCTGGAGGATCCACCGGCCGAAGAGGTCGTCGGCCACGGTGGAGAGGAGGCTGACCCGCAGGCCCAGGCGCGCCAGGTCCACCGCGCCGTAGCCAATGGACCCGGCCGCCGTGAGTTCCACCGTGGCCGGGGCCGCCCATTGGAGGAGGGCCTCCAGGTCCCGCGGGGCTTCCCCAAGGATGATCAGGTCCACGTTGAGGGTTCCCACCGCCACCACGTCAAACCGCTTGTCCATCTCGGCCACCTCTTCTGGAAGAAGGCAAGAACCACGAAGGACACGAAGCACAGAGCATGTTCTGACCACCTGGCTCTTCTACCTCTGTGGCCTTCGTGCCCTCCGTGGTGTTTCCTTGTGCCCCTCGGACCCTCTGCCCTGCCCTCTGAAGGCTCCGTGACAGCCGCTAATGGGTGCCGGGCGGGAAGAGCTGCATCCAGACCCGGGCATACTTGGGGATGTTGGAGCGCTGGCAGTCCGGGTTGATGTCCCCCTGCTCCACAGCGCAGTAGTAGGGCAGGAGTTGCGCCGGGAAGGTGGCGGGCACGGTGAAGATGGTCTCTTCCACGGAGGGGAGGCGCACCACGTAGTCCATCATCCGGGCGATGTCCTCGTCGTCCTCGGTGACGAAGCCGATGGAGGGCGTCTTGAGGCCCACGGTGGCCTGGGCCACCTGGCGGAGCCAGGGGTACGAAGGCCCGGGCGGCGCGATGACCAGGGTGACGATGCGCTCGTCAGTGAGGCCGAGGGCCCCGTGGATGTGGCGGCCCGGGCACATGGCCTTGGCCGGGATGTGGGCCATCTCGTCAAACTTGAGGGCTGCCTCCTCTGCCGTGGCCAGGTTCGGCCCACCCCCTACGGTGAGCACGGACCGGGCGTGCTTGTACTGCCGGGCGATGCTGCGGCACCGGCCATCCAGTTCCTCCAGGTGGGCTTCCAGCCAGTCGGGGATGCTCAGGAGCTGTGCTCGCAGCGCAGCGTAGTCGTGCTGGCCCGGCGTGGTCCGCTCCCCCAGTTCCAGGGCCAGGAGGATGGCTGCAGCCAGGCGGGTGGCGTAGTGGAAGGTGTCGGAGCCGCCCGTGTCAAAGCCCCCCTGGCAGACGATGGCAGCATCGGTGATGCGGGTCAGGGGGCTGTGGGGCACCGAGGTCACCGCCACCGTGTAGGCCCCCCGCTCGGCCGCCAGTTGGGCCGCCCGGTTGGAGTCCACCGTGCGCCCGCTGCCCGAGTAGACGATGAACGCCGTGCGGGTGAGGTCCCAGTTCCGCTGGCTGACGAGGAACTCGGCGGAGTCCACCGAGTCGGCCTCCCAGGGGGTGAACTTCCAGAAGGCGGACGCGGCGCCAATGGCCACAAACTGGGACGTCCCCAGGCCAGTGCCCACGATGCGGGTCACCCCGCGCCGCTGGATCTCGTCGGCGACGGCGGCAACCTGGGGAGGGATGGTCGCCAGCGTGTCCCGTAGGGCCCTGGGGATGTTCAGGATGTCGTGGTACAGGTTGAACGGATGGGAGTGCTTCGGCTCCGAGCCGAGGGCGATGTACATGACCGGCTTCTCGCCCGTGCCTTCAATGGCCCGTTCCCCCCGTTCGTCCAGCCAATCCCATGCCTTGCGAGGTTCCACCCCTTCTTGCTTCTCCACAGTTCCCATGTCGGCTTCCTCCAGAGAAACATGTCATCACGATGCGTATCAGCGCTGGGGTTGGCCCAGCGCATGGCGCAGGACCGTCTCGCTATCCGCGGTGGCGCCGTCCAGTGAGGCCACGACCTGGCCATCCCGCAGGACCAGGATGGTGTGGCACAGGCCGAGGACTTCCGGCAGTTCGGAAGAGATGAGGATGATGCCAGTCCCCTGGCGGGAGAGGTCGGCGATGAGGCGGTAGAGTTCAAACTTCACCCCCACGTCAATCCCCTGCGTGGGCTCCGCCAGGATGAGCACCTGGGCCTCCGAGGCCAGCCATTTGGCCAGGGCCACCTTCTGCTGGTTGCCCCCGCTGAGGCGCTGGCAGATCTGGTCCAGGCTGGGGGTCTTGATGTCCAGGCGCTCCACCCAGTGGCGAGCGAGGGCCTCCTCGCGGCTGCGCCAGATGTGCCCCGACCATGCCGCAAGGCGCGGCAGGACGGCGAGGGAGATGTTGCGCCGCACGCTCAGCGCGCCGATGATCCCCTCCGTCTTGCGGTCGTCGGGGATGTAGGCCATGCGGCCCACCAACCCCCCGGGCGAGGGCACGACCGGCCCACC
>JBMFPD010000110.1:0-9844 GCA_049969295.1 Anaerolineae bacterium
CTCAAAGGCCGGGAAGAAGCGCCGCTCGGCCAGTTTACGGTTCAGGTGGAGTTCCATGTTGCCGGTGCCCTTGAACTCCTCGTAGATGACGTCGTCCATGCGGCTGCCGGTATCCACGAGGCACGTGGCGATGATGGTCAGGCTGCCCCCTTCTTCAATGTTGCGCGCCGCGCCGAAGAAGCGCTTGGGCGGGTAGAGTGCAGCCGGGTCCAGGCCGCCGGAGAGGGTCCGGCCGCTGGGCGGGACCACCAGGTTGTAGGCGCGGGCGAGCCGGGTGATGGAATCCAGCAGGATGACCACGTCGCGCCCGCCTTCCACCAGCCGTTTGGCCCGCTCCAGCGCCATCTCTGCCACCCGCACGTGGTTCTCCACCGGGTCGTCAAAGGTGGAGGCCACCACGTC
The DNA here is from genome assembly GCA_049969295.1 of Anaerolineae bacterium. Taxonomy (GTDB): domain Bacteria; phylum Chloroflexota; class Anaerolineae; order DTPP01; family DTPP01; genus DAOTYM01. Next base: position 403 of record JBMFPD010000110.1, read on the forward strand.
GGCCTCCACGGAGCGGTCCATGTCGGTTACTTCCTCGGGCCGCTCGCCAATGAGGACCACCATCAGGTGGATGTCTGGGTAGTTGGTGGTGATGCCGTTGGCGATCTGCTTGAGGATGGTGGTCTTGCCAGCCTTGGGGGGCGAGACGATGAGGCCGCGCTGCCCCCGGCCGATGGGCGCGATGATGTCTATCAGGCGGGTGGCCAGGATGTGCGGCTCCGTCTCCAGGACGATCTGCTTGTTGGGGAAGATGGGGGTCAGCGAGTCAAAGTGGGGTCGGCGTTTGGCCACCTCCGGGTCCACGCCGTTGATGGCATCCACCCGCAGGAGGCCGTAGTACTTCTCCGTCTCCTTGGGTGGACGCACCTGGCCCACCACCCAGTCGCCGGTACGCATGCCGAAGCGGCGGATCTGGGACTGGGAGACGTAGACGTCCTCGGGGCCCGGGAGGAGGTGGTCAGAACGCAAGAAGCCGATGCCATCCGGCATGATCTCCAGGACGCCGCCGCCGAAGATGAACCCCTGTCGTTCGGCATCGGCCTGGAGGAGCCGCATGATCAGTTCGTGCTTCTTGAGGCGCGTGTAGCCGGTGATCCCCATCTCCCGGGCCATGTCCCGGAGTTGGGTCAAGGTCAAAGGTTCCAGTTCCGCGATATTCAAGGCTTCCTCTCCCTCTCAATATTCCCTGGCTGTTGGAACGTCCCTCTTTAGAAGCCCGCTGGAGCCTATCCAAGGCGCATATCTGGAGGGGATCGCCACAGGAGGTTCTCTCTACGGTGCCCCCGAAGGGGGATAGAACCCCGGCGGGTCAGCGGCGCTCAGGCGCGCGCCAAACCCGGCATCCGCTTGAGATGCCGACCTACATCCATGCGGCTGGATGACTTGGTCGGATGTGGGGCGCCCATCTCGGCTCTCTGGTCAAGCCCCATGCCTGTGAGGTGGAATCCTACGGGCTTCCCTGGCGGAATGCGGCCTACGTCGCCCTTGTGCAACTCGGACGGCTGCCATCACGATGTGCATGTGCCGTGGGGGGACAAGACGCGGGACACAACTCCGCCCAACGTGGTAGTCAGGTTGCAATTCTATTATAGCATTCTCCGGGCAATCCGTCAAGTCCCGATTTTCCCCGGTTTTCCGCCCGCCTGGGGTTCCGCAGGCGGCGTTGCCACTGGTGCTGAAAGGCTTCTGACGGCGGTTCTATCTGCTGCCCGCGGGAGGAAAGGCTGGCCGATTACGACGGCAAGGACCAACCACGCAAACGGCCCTCGGAAAGACACAGCCTTTCCGAGGGCCTGCACCTGGTACCCCCGAGGCGACTCGAACGCCTGCTCCCGGCTCCGGAGGCCGGTGCTCTTTCCCACTGAGCTACGGGGGCATCCTCACAAATAGTATAGCCGATTCCCGCCCTGCCGTCAAATCGGCGAGGGAGGAGAGGCAAGGGCCACCACCTCTCCCTGCAGCGACCAGGGCCCCGCCCACGCGATGCGGGCCAGGACCAGCATCCCCCGCAGGTCCCGGGGGTCGGAGAGGAAGACCAGTTTGTTCGTCCGCGTCCGGCCGCGCCACTTCCCCCGGTGCAGGTCCTCCACCAGCACCTCCACCACCTGCCCCAGGAGCCCCTGGTTGATCTCCCGGGCAATCCCTTCCTGCAGTTCCTCCACCGCACGGCGGCGGCGCTCCTTCTCCTCGGCCGGCACATCGTCCGGGAGGCGCGCTGCCGGCGTCCCCGGCCGCGGCGAATAGGCCGCCACGTGCACCACGTCAAAGCGGACCTCCGCAAGCAGCCGCAGCGTCTCCTCAAACTCCGCCACCGTTTCCCCCGGGAAGCCCACAATGACGTCCGTGGCCAGCGCCGCCCCAGGCACCCGCTCCCGGATGGCCTCCACCAGGCGCCGGTACTCCTCCACCGTGTAGGTCCGGCCCATCCGCCGCAGCACCGCATTGGAGCCGGATTGCACCGGCAACTCAAACTGCTCGCAGACCTTGGGGAGCGTCGCCACCGCCTGGATGAGGTCGTCCCGCATGTCGCCGGGGTGCGAGGTCAAGAAGCGGATGCGCCACAACCCCTCCGTGTCGTGGATGGCGTAGAGGAGGCGCGCCAGATCCGTGCCATCCCCCAGGTCCTGGCCGTAGGCATCCACGTTCTGCCCCAGAAGGACTACTTCCCGCGCCCCCCGGGCCACCAGGCACGCCACTTCCTCTCGGACTTCGGGGATGGGGCGGCTGCGCAGACGTCCGCGCCGCAGCCGCACGATGCAGTAGGTGCAGAAGTGGTCGCAGCCGTAGACGATGGGCACGTAGGCGCTCACCGGTGAAGGGGGAAAGACGACGCCCTCCCCGGGCCCCGGGCCGAGGCGCGCCAGCAACTCCCCCCACTGGGAGGGCGGCAGGAAGAGGTCCACCCACGGGAAGCGCTGCCGCAACTCCTCTACATCCCCTACGAGGCAGCCGGCCACCACCAGCGTCTTCTGGGGCCACCGCTCCTTGAGGGGCCGCAGGGAGGCAAGCCGCCCCAGGGCCTTATCCTCGGCGCTGGCCCGCACCACGCAGGTGTTGAGGACCACCAGGTCGGCCTCCTCTGGCCGGGCCACCTCCCGGTACCCCCGTGCCGCAAGCTCCTCCGCCAGGCGCAGAGAGTCGGCGGCGTTCATCTGGCAGCCGATGGTCCAGATATAGTAGGTCCCGACCTCAGGAGCCTGGGCCCGCTCCTGCCCGCCCTGCTCCACCGTCGCCTGCAAGGACTCCTGCCGCATCGTTGCCCCCTCAGCCCAGCCGCCGCAGGATCTCCCGCGCCGCCAGCACCCCAGAGGCAGAGGCCTGCACCAGGCCCCGCGTCACCCCCGCCCCATCGCCCACGGCGAAGAGGCCCCGCACCTGCGTCTCCAGCGTCCCGTCCAGTTCCAGGCGCGAGGAGTAGAACTTGACCTCCACGCCATAGAGGAGAGTGTGGCGCGAGAAGACGCCTGGCACCAGTTCGTCCATGGCCCGCAGCATCTCCAGGATGTTGGCCAGGTGCCGGTAGGGGAAAACCAGCCCCAGGTCCCCCGGCGTCGCCGCCTGCAGGGTCGGAGTGACGAGACTCCTGGACATCCGTTCCGCGGTGGACCGGCGCCCCTGCTCCAGGTCCCCCAGACGCTGCACGATGACCCCGCCCCCCAGCAGGTTGGCCAGGCGAGCGATGTACTTGCCGTAGGCGATGGGCTCCTTGAACGGTTCGGTGAACGACTTGCTCACCAACACGGCAAAGTTGGTGTTGTCGGTCTTGCGGTCGGCGTAACTGTGCCCGTTGACGGTGACCACGTCGTCCACGTACTCCGTGACCACTTCGCCATAGGGGCACACGCAGAAGGTGCGCACCCGGTCGTCAAAGGCGCGGGAGTAGTAGATGAGTTTCGGCTCGTAGGTCACGGTGGTCAGGGGCTCCAGGACCGTGGCCGGCAGTTCCACCCGCACGCCCACATCCACCGGGTTGCGGCTCAGGCGCAGGTTCAGCTTCTTCGCCTGCTCCGCGAGCCACGAGGCCCCTTCCCGGCCCGGGGCGATGACCACGTACTCCGCCTCCACCGTCTCCCCCTGGGCCGTCGTCACCCCGACAATCCTGCCGTCCTGTACCAGGAGGTCCTGCACGGACGTCCCCATGCGGATCTCCACGCCACGGGCCAGGAGTTCCTCCCGCATCCCCCGCAGGATGTCGCGGGTCCTGTCGGTCCCCATGTGGCGGATAGGGTTGGCCACCAGCCGCAGGCCGGCCCGCGCCGCCTTCTTCTGCAGGCGCTCAATCTCATCCATGTCCGCCCCGTGGACCACCCCCGACGCGCCGAAGCGGACCCAGGTCTGGTCCACTTCCTGGATCAGGGCGACCACTTCCTGGCGGGGGAGGATCTCGCTCAGGTGCCCCCCGACCTCCGGGGAGAGGGTCAGTTTGCCGTCGGCGAAGGCCCCCGCCCCTCCCCAACCGGAGATGAGGCGGCAGGGGTTGCAGTGCGCGCAGGCCCCCGTCTCCTGCTGCACGCAGCGGCGTTTCTCCAGTTCGGGGCCCTTGTCCAGCATGAGGACCCGCACCTTCCGCTCGCGGGTGAGTTCTAGGGCGGAGAAGATGCCCGCCGGTCCAGCCCCCACGATGATCACATCGTACCTGGTCTTCATGTCCGATCCTTGTCCTTGATGCTCCCTTGCCTCACGCCACCTCGCGTATGGCTGGTTCCCGCGCCAACACCTTGCGCAGGAACTGGCCCGTATAGGACTTCTCCACCTGGGCCACCTGCTCAGGTGTCCCCTCGGCGACCACGTAGCCGCCCTCATCGCCTCCCTCGGGCCCGAGGTCTATCACCCAGTCGGCTGACTTGATGACGTCCAGGTTGTGCTCAATGACGATGACCGTGTTGCCTGCGTCCACCAGGCGGGCCAGCACCGCCAGCAACTTCTCAATGTCGGCGAAGTGGAGCCCCGTTGTCGGCTCGTCCAGGATGTAAAGGGTGCGGCCAGTGGCCCGCCGCGAGAGTTCCCGGGAGAGTTTGACCCGCTGGGCCTCGCCCCCCGAAAGAGTCGGCGCAGGCTGCCCCAGTTTGATGTACCCCAGGCCCACGTCGTGCAGGGTCTCCAGTTTGGTGCGGATGGCCGGGTGGTTGGCAAAGAACTCCATCGCCTGGTCCACCGTCATGTCCAGGACGTCGGCGATGTTCTTGCCCCGGTAGCGGATCTCCAGGGCCTCACGGCTGTAGCGCTTCCCGTGGCAGACCTCGCACGGCACGTAGACATCCGGCAGGAACTGCATTTCAATGCGGATGATCCCCTGGCCCTGGCACGCCTCGCACCGCCCGCCCTTCACGTTGAAGGAGAAACGCCCGGCCTTGTACCCCCGCATCCTCGCCTCCGGCACCGAGGCAAAGAGTTCGCGGATGGGCGTGAAGACGCCGGTATACGTGGCAGGGTTGGAACGCGGCGTCCGCCCGATGGGCGACTGGTCAATGTTCACCACCTTGTCCAGGTGCTCCATCCCCTCAATGGCCCGGTGCTGACCGGGGCGCTCCTTGGCCCGGTAGAACTCCTGGGCCAGCCGCTTGTAGAGCACCTCCACCACCAGGCTGGACTTGCCGGACCCCGAGACCCCTGTGACGCAGATGAACTTGCCCAGGGGGAAGCGCACGTCAATGTGCTTCAGGTTGTTCTCCGCTGCGCCGCGCACGATGAGGTACTTGCCGTTCCCCGGCCGGCGCCTCTCCGGCACGGGGATGCGCCGCCGCCCGGCCAGAAAGTCGCCGGTCACCGACTCCTTGCACTGCATCAGTTCTTCCACAGGCCCCTGGAAGACCACGTAGCCCCCCTGGTCCCCTGCACCGGGGCCCAGGTCCACCACCCAGTCGGCGCTGCGGATCATCTCCTCGTCGTGCTCCACCACGACCACTGTATTGCCCAGGTCCCGCATCCCCTTGAGGGTCCGGATGAGGCGTGCGTTGTCCCGCTGGTGCAGGCCGATGGACGGCTCGTCCAGGATGTAGAGCACCCCCATCAAGCGGGAGCCGATCTGCGTCGCCAGGCGGATGCGTTGCGCCTCCCCCCCAGAGAGAGTCGCTGCACGGCGGTCCAGGGTCAGGTAGTCCAGCCCCACGTCGGCCATGAACTGCAGCCGCGCCTTCAACTCCTTGAAGATGGGCCGGGCGATGGTCAACTGGCGCGGCGTGAGGTAGCGCTCGTCGTCCGGGGCGTGCCCCCCCTCTTCGGAGGTGCGCTCCAACTCCTCAATCCAGCGCAGGGCCTGCAGGGCCGACATGGCCGTCACCTGGTCAATGCTCAGCCCACCCACCGTCACGGCGAGCGCCTCCGGCTTCAGACGGCGCCCCTGGCACACCGGACAGGGGCGGAAGGCCATGTACCGCTCAATCTCATAGCGGATGTAGTCCGACTTGGTCTCCTGGTAGCGCCGCTTCAGGTTGGGGATCACCCCTTCGTAATACGTGTCAAAGGAGCGCTTGAGCCCCTGGTAGTTCCGGTACTCCAGGTGGACCGTCTCCCCCGGTGCGCCGTAGAGGATGATGTCCAACTGCCGCCGCGAGAGTTCCCGCACCGGCACATCCATGGGAATGCCCTTCTGCCGGGCGATGGCCCGCAGCATCTGGTAGTAGTAGCCATCGCCGTTGCGCTCGCGGCTCCAGGGCTTGATGGCCCCCTCGGCAAGCGACAGGTCCTTGTCAGGGATGATGAGGTCCGGGTCCAGTTCCAGCTGGGTCCCCAGGCCGCCGCAGGCCGGGCACGCGCCGTGGGGGCTGTTGAAGGAGAAGGTGCGGGGCTCTATCTCCGGCAGGCTGATGCCACAGCGCACACAGGCGAAATGTTCCGAAAAGAGGTGGTCGCGGGGCTGCTCTCCGGTCACATCGCTGACGATGATCACCCCATCCCCCAGGCGGAGGGCTGTCTCCACCGAATCGGTCAGCCGGCCCAGGACCTCCTCCCGCTCCTCCGGGTCCTCAGGATGCCGCACGATGAGGCGGTCCACCACGGCCTCAATGGTGTGCGACTTGTAGCGGTCCAGCACGATCTCCTCTTCTACGTCGCGCACCTCGCCATCCACCCGCACCCGGACGTAGCCAGCCTTGCGCACCTCCTCAAAGACGGCCCGGTGCTCCCCTTTGCGGTCCTTGACCAGGGGCGCGAGGAGGAGAAGCCGTGTCCCCTCGGGGAACTCCAGGATGGCGTCCACGATCTGCTGCACCGTCTGCTGGGCGATGCGCTGGCCGCAGCGAGGGCAGTGGGGGATCCCCACCCGCGCGAAGAGGAGCCGCAGGTAGTCGTAGATCTCTGTCACCGTGCCCACGGTGGAGCGGGGGTTCCGGCTCACGCCCCGCTGGTCAATGGAGATGGCCGGGGAGAGGCCCTCTATGGCATCCACGTCCGGCTTGTCCATCATCTCCAGGAACTGGCGGGCATAGGCCGAGAGCGACTCCACGTAGCGGCGCTGGCCTTCGGCATAGATGGTATCAAAGGCCAGGCTGGACTTGCCGGAGCCAGAGATGCCGGTGATGACGATCAGTTTGTCCCGCGGCATCCTCACATGGATGTTCTTCAGGTTGTGCTGGCGCGCCCCACGGACCTCCAACCACTCCTGCGCCATGGCACCCATCCTTCCGATCCGTCTCTCATGTCCACAGGGCGGGCAGTGCCCCAGAGACGCGGTTCCCCCAGGAGCGATCCCTGAACCGCTCCTGCTATGCCCTGCCACGCCCTGGTCGGTTTAGAACACTTGTTCGCAAGCCTTAATGATACCATGCCCGGAGCCCCTTGTCAAAATTTCGTCCCAGGCATACTGCACACCTCCAGCCGCCGGTAGGGGCAGGCCCCCGTGCCTGCCCAGTTTGGCACGCCTCCCGGCGCGCCAAACGTCACGCCACAGGCGTGACCTACACACTCCCCCAGGCACAGAAAGGCAGGCCACGAGCAGCAAGATGCCCCGCTGCCATGGCCTGCCCTGCCCACAAAATCTCCCCGGGCTACTCCGCCTGGGCCACCTTATCCAGTTTCGCCAGCGCGTGCTCCAGGCGGCGGAGCGTCCGCTCCCTGCCCAGGAGCGCCAGGCTCTCAAAGAGCGGTGGCGCCACCTGTTTGCCCGTCACAGCCACGCGGATCAGGCCGAAGAGCGTCCCGGCCTTCAGCCCCATCTGCTCCACAAGGCCCCTCAGGACCTCCTCCAGGTGGGCGGCATCAAAAGGCTCCAGGCCCCGCAGCGCCCCCAGCGCAGCCTGCAGCGCCTGCCGCGCCTCTTCGGCCGAGAGTTTCTGCAGCAGGAGCGCCGTGTCGTAGTCCACCAGGCCATCGGTGAAGAGGAAATCCACCCACTCCACCACCTCGCTCAGGGTCTTCAGCCGCTCCTGCACCAGAGGGGCAATCCCCCGCAGTTCGGGCCGGGCCCGCACCGCCTCCTCGGACATCCCCAGGCCCCGCGCCAGGAAGGGCACCAGCCGCTCTGTCAGGTCCTCAGGGCTCAACTGGCGGATGTAGATCCCGTTCATCCACTCCAGTTTCTGGTACGAGAAGGCCGAAGGGGCCGGCCGCACCCGCTCCAGGGAGAAGCGCTGGATGAGTTCCTCGCGGGTCATGATCTCCGTTTTGTCATCGTAGGACCACCCCAGGAGGGCGAGGAAGTTGAACATCGCCTCCGGCAGGTAGCCCTGGGCGCGGAAATCCCGCACCATGACGTGGTACGTCTGACCCCCAGGCCCCACCGTCTTGCGCTTGCTCATCTTGCCCTTGCCGCTGGGGTCCAGGATGACCGGCAGGTGGGCGTAGACCGGCGGCGTCCACCCGAAGGCGTCGTAGAGGATGACGTGCAGCGGCACCGAAGCCAGCCACTCGTCCGCCCGCAGGATGTGGGTGATCTCCATCAGGTGGTCGTCCACCACATTGGCCAGGTGGTAGGTGGGGAACCCATCGGACTTCAGGAGGACCGCGTCCTCCAACTGCTGGTTCTGAACCGTGATGTCCCCCCGGATGACGTCGTGGAAGGAGGTCTCCCCCTCCAGAGGGACCTTGAGGCGGACCACCGGCACGATGCCCTGGGCCTCGGCCTCCGCCCGCTCCCGCGCCGTGAGGATCCGGCAGCGACGGTCGTACCCCAGGGGCTCGCCACGGCGTCGCTGCCCCTCCCGCAGTGCGGCCAGCCGCTCCCGGGTGCAGTAGCAGTAGTAAGCACGGCCTTCTTCCACCAGCCGTTTCGCATGCTCCTGGTAGATGGGGAGCCGCTGCGACTGGAAGTAGGGGCCGTAGTCGCCCCCCACCTCTGGCCCCTCGTCCCAGTCCAGCCCCAGCCACCTCAGGCTGGAGAGGATGTCCTCCAGCGCCCCGGGGTGGTAGCGCGTGCGGTCCGTATCCTCAATCCGCAGGATGAAGACGCCCCCATGGTGCCGCGCAAACAGGTAGTTGAAGAGCGCGCTGCGGGCGCTCCCCACGTGGAAGTACCCCGTGGGGCTGGGGGCAAACCGTACCCTGACCTTCTCCTTCGCCATCAACCGCGTTGTCCTCCGTTAGGAAAATGTCGCGCTACAAGCGTGACCCCTACTGCACCTCATGTGGGAGGAGGGCATGCAGGTACCGCTCCACCTCTGGCAGGTGCCAGTGCAGCTGGAGATGGTGCTCCCGGTGGGGCCGGAAGGCCCGCCGGGCCTCCTCCAGCGACAGGTTCCCCACCAATTCAACCTCCTCCGGGTCCATGCGGCCCAGTCCACCCAGCGCGCAGTAGTGCAAGTACCCCACCTGGTGAGGGTCAAAGCCCATGAGCCGGGCCGCCGTGGCATCCGCCGCCAGGAAGTCGGTGCTGGCCACGGCCCACCGCGTTTCCACCGGGTCCCCGTGGGACGGGCCATCTCCTTCCATGCCCACCCAGCCGTCTATCACGCTCAGGTGGGGGAAGAGGCGGCGGGCCAGGACGTACAGGTTCAGGTTGAGGACCGGG
>JBMFPD010000111.1:0-9770 GCA_049969295.1 Anaerolineae bacterium
CCGCCCCCCCACCGCCTGGAGCACCCGCAGGCCCTCCGCCACCACCTCCGGGCCGATGCCATCGCCCGGCAACACCGCCACCGTGAACTCAGCCATGGACCTTCTCCTCAAGAAAAATTGCCAGGCCCGACCACCGACCGCTCCCCCTGCCCGCCGACGGCTGAGCGCTGAGCGCACCTTCTGGCCGCCCCGTTCACCAGGCCCTACTCCATGCTGTCGGCCAGGGCCTGCCAACTGGCCTCAATGATGTTGGTGGAACACCCCACCGTGCTCCAGGAACGCGTCCCATCGGAACTGGTGATGATGACCCGGGTGATGGCTGCTGTGGCGTGCTCGCCATCCAGGATGCGCACCTTGTAGTCCGTCAGGTGGATGTCGGCCAGCGCCGGGTAGTGCGGGAGGAGGGCCTTGCGCAGCGCGTGGTCCAGGGCGTTGACCGGACCGTTCCCCTCGGCCGCAGTGTGCACTTCCTCAGAGCCCACTTTCACCTTGACCGTGGCCTCAGCGAAGACCCCCCTGCCCCACCGGTGCTCCACCACCACCATGAAGTCCACCAGTTCAAAGGGGGGCTGGTACCCCGGCTGGGCCCGCCGCAGCATCAGGTCCACGGAGGCCTCGGCCCCCTCAAAGTGGAACCCCCGGCTCTCCAGTTCCTTGATGCGCGCCAGGACCGCCTGCACCGCCGGTCCATCGGCGTCCAGGCCGAACTCCCGGGCCTTGTAGAGGAGGTTCCCCCGCCCCGAGAGTTCCGAGACCAGCACCCGCTTCGCATTGCCCACCAGAGATGGGTCCACGTGCTGGAAGGCCCGCTCGTCCCGCAGGATGGCGTGCACATGGAGGCCCCCCTTGTGGGCGAAGGCCGCCCGGCCCACGTAAGGAAGGCGCGGGTCGTGGGGCACGTTGGCCGTCTCGCTGACGAAGCGGGAGACTGCCGTGAGGCGGCACAACTGCTCCAGACTCACGCAAGGGACATCCATCTTCAGGACGAGGTTGGGGATGAGGGTGCAGAGGTCGGCATTCCCCACCCGTTCGCCGTAGCCGTTCACCGTCCCCTGCACCTGGACCGCCCCAGCCCGCACCGCGGCCAGGCTGTTGGCCACGGCGCAGCCGGCATCGTTGTGGGCGTGGATGCCCAGGGGGACGTCCAGGTGCGCCGCCACCTGCCGGACGACCGTCTCCACCTCCCACGGCATGGTACCGCCGTTGGTGTCGCAGAGGACGAGGCGGTCCGCGCCCCCTTCGGCCGCGGCCTCCAGGGTGGCCAGGGCGTAGGAGGGGTTCGCCCGGTAGCCATCAAAGAAGTGCTCCGCGTCGTAGAAGACGGTCCGTCCCTTCTCCCTCAGGTAGCGGACGCTTTCCCGGATCATGCGCAGGTTCTCATCCAGCGTCGTCCCCAGGACGTCCTGCACGTGCAGGTCCCACGATTTGCCCACCAGGGCCACCACCGGCGTGCCCGCGTCCAGGAGGGCCAGGATCTGGGGGTCCTCCTCGGGCCGCAAGCCGGCGCGGCAGGTGCAGCCGAAGGCTGCGATCTGGGCCTGCTGCAGGGGCAACTCCCGCACCGCGGCGAAGTAGGCTGCATCCTTGGGGTTGGAACCGGGCCACCCGCCCTCAATGTAGGCAATGCCCAGTTCGTCCAACTTCAGGGTGACCTTGAGTTTGTCCTCCAGGGAGAAGGTGATCCCTTCGTGCTGGGCTCCATCCCGCAGCGTGGTGTCATACAGTTCCACAGACATGGCTCATCCTCCAAGCGCAGGGTTCAACAGGGTACGAAAGGACTGCTGTATGCTCGCACCGCGCCGGAGGATGGATCGCCAGGGCGACCGCTGGCCCTGAAGGGCCGCGGGTCGCCCCAAGACACCCCTCTCTCCAGGAGCAACGTGCCAGGGAACTATCCATAGGACTCACACCGTGCGCACCCAGCCCGGGTGGGCCGCCTCGTACTCCCGGATAGCCCCCTCTAGGCTGAGCAGGTAGTCCAGTTCGTCCTTCCCCTCCAGGAGGAGCCGCTTGGCAAAGGGGTCTATGGGGAAGGCCACCTCCCGCCCGTCGGGAAGGCGCAGGGTCTGGCTCGCCAGGTCGATCTGGACCTCCGCTGTGGGGTCCGCAGCCACGGCCGCGAAGAGGTCCCGCAGCGTCGCGGGGTCCACTACCACCGGCAGGAGACCGTTCTTCAGGGCGTTGTTGCGGAAGATGTCGGCGAAGGAGGTGCTGACGACCGCCCGGAAGCCGTAGGCCAGGAGGGCCCAAGGTGCGTGCTCCCGGGAACTGCCGCACCCGAAGTTGTCCCCCGCCAGGAGCACCTTCGCCCCCGCGAACTCCGGCCGGTTCAGGGGGAAATCCGGGCGAGGGCGGCCGGCTTCGTCCACGCGCCAGTCGGCGAAGAGAGCCTCGCCCAGGCCCGCCTTGTCCGTCACCTTCAGGAAGCGGGCGGGGATGATCTGGTCGGTATCCACGTTCTCGCGGGGCAGGGGCATGATCCTGCTCCTGAGGACGGTGAACGGTTCCATAAGGTGCGCCTCCTCTCACCCTTCCAGAAACGGGCGGGGGTCGGCCACCGCCCCGGCCACGGCGCTGGCCGCAGCCGTGAGAGGGCTCGCGAGGAGGGTGCGCCCGCCCTTGCCCTGGCGGCCCTCAAAGTTGCGGTTGCTGGTGCTCACGCAGACCTGCCCCGGCTCCAGTTGGTCGCCGTTCATGCCGATGCACATGCTGCACCCCGGCTCCCGCCACTCAAACCCGGCCTCCTTGAAGATGCGGTCCAGCCCCTCGGCCTCGGCCTGGCGTTTCACCTCCTGCGAGCCGGGCACGGCCAAGGCCCGCACGCCGGGCCTGACGCGGCGGCCGCGCAGGACCTGGGCCGCCTCCCGCAGGTCCGAGAGGCGCCCGTTGGTGCACGAGCCGATGAAGACCACGTCCACCGGGTGCCCCAGGAGGGGCTGGCCCGGTTGCAGGCCCATGTACTGGAGGGCCTTCTCCACAGCCCCGCGCTGAGCGAGATCGGAGAAGGTCTTGGGATCGGGCACCCGGCCGGTGATGGGGATGGCCATGGCCGGGTTCGTTCCATAGGTGACCATCGGCTCCAGGTCCGTCACGTCCAGGGTGACCGAGCGGTCGTAGGACGCGCCGGGGTCGGTGGGCAGGGTGCGCCAGTAGGCCAGCGCCTCGTCCCAGGCCCTCCCCTTGGGTGCGTAGGGCCTGTCGGCCAGGTACGCGAAGGTGGTATCGTCCGGGGCGACCAGCCCGGCCCGCGCCCCAGCCTCAATGGACATGTTGCACAGGGTCATGCGCCCTTCCATGGAGAGGCTGCGGACCACAGGGCCGGTGTACTCAAAGGCGTATCCCGTCCCCACTCCCGTGCCGAAGCGGGCGATGAAGGCGAGGATCACGTCCTTGGCCGCGACGCCCGGGCCCAGCCTCCCCTCCAGGCGGACCTCAAAGGTGCGGGGCTTGTGCTGCAGGAGGCACTGGGTGGCGAGCACATGGGCCACCTCGCTGGAGCCAATGCCGAAGGCCAGGGCCCCGAAGGCCCCGTGGGTGGCGGTGTGGCTGTCGCCACAGACGATGGTCATCCCCGGCTGCGTCAGGCCCAGTTCCGGCCCGATGACGTGGACGATCCCCTGCCGCGGGTGGTCCATGCCGAAACAGGGCACGCCGAACTCCTGGCAGTTCCGCACAAGTTCCGCCACCTGGGCCGCGGCCTGGGGGTCGGCGATGGGGCGGTCGCGGTGCAGGGTGGGGACGCTGTGGTCCACCGTGGCCAGGGTGCGGTCCGGCCGACGGACCCGCAGGCCGCGCTCCCGCAGGAGGGCGAAGGCCTGCGGCGAGGTCACCTCGTGCAGGAGGTGCAGGTCAATGTAGAGGACGGCCGGCTCGCCAGGCCGCGCAAGGACGGTATGCGCGTCCCAGATCTTTTCCACAAGGGTGCGCGCGCGGGCAGTGGATGGATGGGACATACGGTTCCTTTCTGGAGGCATGGATGGCAAGAGGCCGCGACGGGGCCGACGCTGGCCGGCCCTCACCGCAGAGGGGAAGTTCCGGACGAGGCCTCTGCTGCTGCATCAGGGGCGCGGTGCCCGTCCGTCAATCGGATGCGGACGCCTTCTCGCCTTCCCCGGCGCCCCGGCGGGCGAGCCCTTCTTCGTCCCAGGCGAGGCAGCAATCGCGGGGCTCTCCCTCACCCAGGCGCTTCCTCAACCTCTCTTCCCATCGTTTGTGGATGTCCATCTCCTTCTCTTTGCGCTCCTGCCTTCCGTACATGGCACGACCTCCTGACTCATCCTGGCCCAGTGAAGAGCGGCATGCCAGGGCTGTCTTCCCTCAGTTCCCCTCTCGCGACACGGGCGCTGGTTCCTCGGCCCCGTGGCCGGCTTTCGCTTCCCGACGAGCCGCCAGGAGCTTGTTCAGCGCGCTCATGTAGGCCCGGGCCGCGGCGACGAGGATGTCAGTGCTGGCCCCGTGGCCGCTGAAGACGCGCGTCCGCACGCCGTTGATGGGCTCGTCCGTCTGGATGCGGATGGTCACCTCGCCCACGGCGTCAATCCCCTCGGTCACAGCCTTGATGGAGAACTCAATCAGTTCGTTGGGCTCCCGCACGATGCGGTTGATGGCCCGGTAGACGGCGTCCACCGGCCCCGTGCCGATGTCGGCGTCGGTCACCACCTGGCCGTCCCGGTGGCGCAACGTCACGGTGGCGGTAGGGCGGGTCCCCGTGCCACACATCACCTGGACGTGCTCCAGGTGCCACGTGGCTGCCGGCTGGTAGAGTTCGTCGGCGACGATGGCCTCCAGGTCCCGGTCGTCCACCATCTTCTTCTTGTCCGCCAGTTCCTTGAAGCGGGTGAAGAGTTGGTCCACCTCTTCAGGGCTCAGGCGGTAGCCCAGTTTGGACAGGCGCTCCCGGAAGGCGTGGCGGCCGGAGTGCTTGCCCAGGACCAGGCTGGTCTCCGTCAGGCCCACCGTCTCGGGGCGCATGATCTCGTAGGTGAGGGGGTTCTTGAGCACGCCGTCCTGGTGGATGCCCGCTTCATGGGCGAAGGCGTTGGCCCCCACGATGGCCTTGTTGGGCTGCACGGGGAGGCCGGTGTAGGCGCTGACCATGCGGCTGGTGCGGATGATCTGGGTGGTGTCAATCCCCGTCTGAAGGCCGTAGTACTGGCGCCGCGTGTGCAGGGCCATGACCACCTCCTCCAATGAGGTGTTGCCGGCCCGCTCGCCAATGCCGTTCACGGTGACTTCGGCCTGGCGCGCTCCAGCCCGCAGCCCGGCCAGGGTATTGGCCGTGGCCAGGCCCAGGTCGTTGTGGCAGTGGACGGAGATGACCACATCCCTCGCGCCCGGCACGCGCTCCAGAATGCCGCGGATGAGGGCGCCGAACTCGTCGGGGGTCATGTAGCCCACCGTGTCCGGGATGTTGAGGGTGGTCGCCCCGGCTTTGATGGCCTCCTCCAGCACCACGTAGAGGAAGGCCGGGTCGGAGCGCCCTGCATCCTCGGGGGAGAACTCCACGTCCGGGCACAGGCTGCGGGCGTAGCGAACCATCTCCTGCACACGGCGCACGCACTCTTCCCGGCTGATGCCCAGTTTGTACTGGAGGTGGATATCCGACGTGGCCAGGAAGACATGGAGGCGGGGCTTGGCCGCATGGCGCACGGCCTCCCAGGCCCGGTCAATGTCCCCTGGATGGCAGCGGGCCAGGGCGGCGATGACCGGGCCCTCCGGTGTGCCCACTTCCAGAGCGATGCGGCGCACCGCCTCAAAGTCGCCAGGAGAGGCCACGGGGAACCCCGCCTCAATGATGTCCACCCCCAGGCGGGCCAGTTGCCGGGCGATGTCCAGTTTCTCGTCAATGTTGAGGGTTGCGCCAGGGGATTGCTCCCCATCGCGCAGCGTCGTGTCAAAAATGAGGACGCGGTCCATAGAACCTCGCTTCCTCCCCCTGTCAGGCACCGGGCTTCTCCACCGTCCAGGTGCCGCCCGGGCCTGGCCGCACCTCCCGCGCGTCCAGCCAGGGCATCATGCGCCGCAGCCGGCGACCCACCTCTTCAATCTGGGTGCGCATGTGGGCCTCCCGCTGGGCGTTGAACCAGGGGCGACCCTTCTCGTTCTCCTCAATCCACTGCTGGGCGTAGACGCCAGAGCGGACGTCTTCCAGGATCTTGCGCATGGCCTGGCGTGTCTCTTCGGTGATGATCTTGGGGCCAGCGGTGTAGTCGCCGTACTCCGCCGTGTCGCTCACGGAGTAGCGCATGTAACTGAGGCCCCCCTGGTAGATGAGGTCCACGATCAACTTCAGTTCGTGCAGGCACTCAAAGTAGGCGATCTCCGGCTGGTAGCCAGCTTCCACCAGGGTGTTGAAGCCGGCCTCAATGAGGTGGGTGACGCCCCCGCACAGGACGGCCTGCTCGCCGAAGAGGTCCGTCTCCGTCTCCTCCTCAAAGGTGGTCTCAATGACGCCGGCCCGCGTGCACCCCAGGGCACGGGCGTAGGCCAGGGCCTGCTCCTTGGCCCGGCCGGAGGGGTTCTGGTAGACGGCCAGGAGGGCCGGCGTGCCTGCGCCTTCCACATAGAGTTCCCGCAGGCGGTGTCCCGGGGACTTGGGGGCCACCATGCTCACGTCCACATCGGCCGGGGGCACGATCTGCCCGTAGCGGATGTTGAAGCCGTGGGCGAACATGAGGGTGTCGCCGGCCTCCAGGTGCGGGGCGATGTGCTCCCGGTAGAGAGGAGGCTGCACCGAATCGGGCGTCAGGAGGACCACCACATCGCCCACCCTGGCCGCCTCGGCCACAGGGAGCACCCGCAGGCCCTCCGCCTCAGCCCTGGCCCACGAAGGGCTCCCCTCGTAGAGCCCCACCACCACCTGGCAGCCGCTATCCCGCAGGTTGAGGGCGTGGGCGTGCCCCTGGCTGCCGAAGCCGATGATGGCGACCGTCTTCCCCGCAAGAAGGCTCAGATCTGCGTCCTTGTCGTAGTAGATGTTGGCCATGTCCCTCGTTCCTTTCTGCTAGAGTGTGGGAAGGGGGCTCACCCCTGTCCTTCTTCCAGGCCTCCGGGGCAGCCGTTGCTGCCCCGGCCCCGCACCATGGCCACACGGCCGGTGCGGGCCATCTCCAGGATGCCCAGAGGGCGCAGGAGTTCCGCCAGGGAGTCAATCTTGTCCTCCGTCCCCGTGACCTCAATGATGACGGAGTCCGGCGCCACGTCCACCACCCGCGCCCGGAAGATGTGCACCAGCTGCATGACCTCGTTGCGGGTTTCCGGCGTGGCCCGCACCTTGATGAGGGCCAGGTCCCGCACCACCGTCGGGGCCGCGGTCACGTCCTGGACCTTGATCACGTTGATCAGTTTGCGCAGGTTCTGGGCCACCAGGTGGCTCCCGCGCCCCTGGGTGTCCACCACGATGGTCATGCGGGAGATGCCTCGGGCCTCCGTGTGCCCCACGGTGAGGCTTTCAATGTTGAAGTTGCGGCGGCGGAAGAGGCTCGCCACCCGGTTCAGGACGCCGGGTTTGTCCTCCACCCAGGCGACAAGGGTGCGCTTCATGCGAACTCCTCCCGCCCCGTCCTCTGGCATGTGGCTCGCTCCCAGCATCGTCCCCTCCACTACGCCAGTTCCCGGACCGGGTGGGGCCGGCGGATCATCTTGTCCAGGTCCGCGCCAGCCGGGACCATGGGGTAGACGTTGTCCTCCTGTTCCACCCAGAAGTCAATGAGGACGGGCCCTTCGGCAGCCCGCGCCGCTTCCACAGCGGGGAGCACGTCCTCCGGGCGCTTCACCCGCAGGGCCCGCAGGCCGTAGGCCTCCACCAGACGGCAGAAGTCCGGGTTCTTGAGGCGCGTGGCTGTATACCGCTTGCCGAAGAAGAGTTCCTGCCACTGCCGCACCATGCCCAGGAAGCCGTTGTTCATGATGGCGACTTTCAGGTTCAGCCCTTCCTGGGCCAACGTCCCCAGTTCCTGCACGTTCATCTGGAAGCCGCCGTCGCCGCAGACGACCCACACCTCCTCGTCCGGCGCGGCGATCTTGGCCCCGATGCCCGCGGGGAGGCCGAAGCCCATGGTCCCCAGCCCCCCAGAGGTGATCAGGGCTGGCCCCCGGTCGTGGCGGTAGTACTGGGCCACCCACATCTGGTGCTGGCCAACGTCGGTGACGACGATGGCACGGCCCTGGGTGGCCTGCCACAGGCCGTGAATGACCTGGGCCGGGTAGAGCCGGCCCTCTGGGGCGTTGCAGAGGATGTCCCTGGAGCGGCTCTCCTCCCGCCAGGCATCAATCTGGGCGAGCCATGCCCCGCGGTCCCGCGGCTCCACGTAGGGGAGCCACGCCTGGAGCACCCTGCGCAGGTCCCCCGCGATGGCCACGTCCACCGGGACGTTCTTGTTCAGTTCGCTGGGGTCCAGGTCCACGTGCACTTTCCGCGCCCCCCGGGCGTAGGTCCTCAGGTTGCCGGTGACCCGGTCATCAAAGCGCATGCCGAGGGCCACGAGGAGGTCGGCGTGCTGGACGGCCAGGTTGGCCGCGGCGTGGCCATGCATGCCCATCATCCCCAGGCACAGGCGGTGGCTGGCGGGGAATCCCCCCAGGCCCAGAAGGGTGCAGGCCACGGGGATATCCCCTCGCTCGGCGAAGGCCAGGAGTTCCCGCATGGCCCCGGAGAGGAGCACGCCGTGGCCAGCCAGCACCAGGGGACGCTCCGCAGCGTTGATGAGGTCCAGAGCCCGCTCCAGGTCCGCATCCAGGGGCTCTTCGGGCTCGGGCTGGTAGCCAGGGAGGCGCACCGGCCCCTCGGGGTAGACGAACTCCGTGCGGGCGGTCTGCACATCCTTGGGGAGGTCAATGAGGACGGGGCCAGGTCGGCCCGTGCGGGCGATGTAAAATGCCTCGCGGAGGGTCTGGGCCAGGTCCTCCACCCGGGTGACCAGGTAGTTGTGCTTGGTGATAGGCAAGGTGATGCCGGTGATGTCGGTCTCCTGGAAGGCATCGCTCCCCAGGACGTTGGTGGCCACCTGCCCCGTAATGCAGACGATGGGCGAGGAGTCCATCATGGCCGTGGCGATGCCGGTGACGAGGTTGGTGGCCCCGGGACCCGAGGTGGCCATGGCCACCCCCACTTTGCCGGAGACCCGGGCGTAGCCGTCGGCGGCGTGGGCAGCGGCCTGCTCGTGGCGCACCAGGACGTGGCGGATGGGGTAGTCGTTCATGGCATCGTAGAGAGGCAGCGTCGCGCCCCCCGGATACCCGAAGACCACCTCCACGCCCTCTCGGACGAGGCATTCCCACACGATCTGTGCCCCTGTGAGTTCCATCTTCCTCCTCCCTGTGGGATGGTCCAAGATGCAAAAACGCCCCAGGCCGAAAGCCGGCGAGGGGCGTCCATGCCCTCCGTCCAGAGACGGGTTTCTGGCGTCAGCGCACAGGGTGGCGGCGGTGCTCAGTCAGATGGCGATTTCAGGTCCAGAAAACAGTTGGGGCCTCCCCGTTTGGGGAGGCCCCTGGCCTGGCTATATGGGTATCCGGTACTCGCCCGTCTAGCGGCCCGCCCCAAACGGCATTGGCTCCTCAACGAGGAGCACAATAAGGACGAGGATAATGACGACCGCCAGAACGAGCGAAACCTGGGACATCTCTCTTCCCAACCTATCTAGCCTGTTCAAAGTTTACCACAAGTCCCCCAGAATGTCAAATCGCGGCTCGGAGGGTGTTGAAAAAGTTCGTGGGATGGGGTATTCTTGTAAGTGAGACCATCTCGGGAGGTAGAACCATGCCCCGCC
>JBMFPD010000112.1:0-9753 GCA_049969295.1 Anaerolineae bacterium
GAGGAGGTCGGTGTCCAGGCGGGCGGTGCCCACCAGGCCCCCTTCCACGGGGAAGGCGCGGGCGTTGGACCGCGGCGCTGGCTCCCGGCCATTGTCCGCCGGAGGCAGCGCAACCCCGGCCTCGCGCATCCACCCCTCCAGTTCCTCAAAGGTCAGGGCGGCGTCCACCACCCCAGCCACCGGCGCGTCTCGGAGTTCCTCTTTCTTGGCGATGCAGGGGCCGATGAAGACGATGAACGCGTCGTCCCCGTACTGCCGGCGCAGGTAGCGGCCGTGGGCGATCATGGGCGAGACGACCGGCGCCAGGTGCGGCAGGAGGTCCGGGTAATACTTCTCTATCAGGAAGACCACCACCGGGCACGAGGAGGAGATGATCGGCCAGCGATCGCGGGCTTGCTCCACCCACTCCCGGTGGGCCTGGCCGGCCATTTCGGCGCCGAAAGCCGTCTCCCCAGCGGCGGCGAACCCCAGGGCGCGGAGGGCTTCTTCCATCTGGCTGAAGACCTGCATGTGGAAGTAGGCCGGGGCCGAGGGCGCGACCGAGGCGACCACGGTGCGCCCGCTGGCGATGGCCTCCTGGACCAGAGGGCGGTCGTCCCGCACCGTCTTGGCCCCCTGGGGGCAGGCGCGCACGCACTTCCCACACGCGATGCACAGGTCCGGCACCACGCGCGCCTGGCTTTCCTGCACCCGGATGGCCTTCATGGGGCAGGTGCGCACGCAGCGGTAGCAGTCCCGGCAGCGCGCCACGTTGGTGGTGATCACCCAATCTTTCTTCACGTCACCCTCCGTTCAGCCGGGGCAGGATGGCTTCGCGGAAGAACGCGGCGGCCTCCTCCGGGTGGACTTCCCGGTACAGGTCGTCTCCCACCTTGAGGGAGACCCCTGTGGAGCACTCGCCCATGCAGAAGGACCCCACCAGTTCCACCTCCCCTTCCAGGCCGGCCTCCTGGATCAGGGATTCCAGGGCCGCGGCCAGGTCGTCCGCGCCCCGCACGGCGCAGGAACTGCCCACACAGATGGTGATCCTCAGCATGGTCCCATCCCGTCCGGTCACCCCCTCCGAGGCCCGGAGGGGATTTTGTGAGATTCCTCACAAGGAGGATAGCACAGGATGCAAGTTTCTGTCAAATCCTCGCGTTCCCCCTGAGGCGGGAGGCGCTTCCTGGCCGCCGGAGGCAGCGAGGGCCGGCGGCCTGGAGCAAGCCATCCACGAATTGGTCAACGAACACACGGATGAGCCCGGCGCGACCGCCAGCCATTCGTTCATTCGTTCCTCCATTCGTGGATGGCGTGAGCAGTTGCCCCCCTCTTGACGGGATGCGGGAAGTGCGGTATAATTTTTTTATGGAATTAACAAAGACGCCTGGCCAAGCCCGGTAGGGAGGACCACCGCGCGTACAACAGGAGGGGCTCCGTGGAACGTCCCAGCAGCCTCAGCGCCGTGTTGCACGAAATCCGCCTGGCCGGCCCCATCGCCCGCATTGACCTCGCCCGCCGGTTGGGGTTGAGCAGCGCCGCCATCACCAAACTGACGGCCCGTCTCCTGGCTGCCAACCTGATCCAGGAGGTCGGCTACGCCCCCTCTGCGACAGGCCGCCGCCCCATCCTCCTGGCCCTGAACGGCGATGCCTACTCCGTGGTGGGGCTGGACCTGAGTTGGCAGGGCCTGCGGGGGGCCATCGTCAGCCTGGATGGCCGTGTCCTCACGGACCGCAAGGAAACCTGCAGCCTCTTTGAGGAGCAGAACGAGCAAGAGATCGTGGGCACCTTGGCCTCCCATGTGGAGGCCCTGATCGCGCAGTCCGGCGTGGACCGCGGCCGGCTGCTTGGCGTGGGGTTGGTCGCCCCGGGGGCGGTCAGCTGGCACCAGGGACGGATGGTGGCGCCCACTCCCCCCACCATAAGCCTGACGAGGAGCATCCGCAGACGCCCCCCCTTTGACTGGTCGCATATCGCCCTGGCCGAGGAACTCCAGGCACGCACGGCCCTGCCCACCTTTGTGGACAACAACGCCAACGCCGCCGCCGTGGCCGAAACCTGGTTCGGGGAGCACCGGGGGGTGAAGAACCTGGCCTACGTGGCGGTGGGGGGAGGCATCGGCGCGGGCCTCATCCTCAACGGCGAGCCATACCGCGGCGACCGTGGGGTGGTGGCGGAGATCGGCCACACCACCATCCAGGTGGACGGCCCTCCCTGTCGCTGCGGCAACGTGGGGTGCCTGGAACTCTTCGCCTCCACCGTGGCCCTTCTGGATGAGGCGCGCCGTCTCCTCGCGGAGAGGGAGGCCGGAGCCCTGGGCGAACTGGCGGCATGGAAAGGCCGCCCTGAACAGCTGACCGTGGAGCACGTCTACCAGTGCGCCCACGAGGGGAACCCGGCCTGCCTGGAACTGGTGGAGCGGCAGGCCGCGTACCTGGGGGCTGGCCTCGTCAACCTGGTCAACATGCTGGGGTGCAGCCTGGTGGTCCTTGGCTCCCGGGAGATCAGTTTCCCCATGCTGGAGTGGCTGTGCACCAAGGTCACGGGCATCGTCCGGGAACGGGCCTACGCAGCCGCGGCCCGCTATGTGGAGGTCCGCCCCAGCCGCCTGGGGGCCGATGCCTTCATCCTGGGGGCGGCCACCCTGGTCCTGCACCCCTTCTTCGCCGCACCTGAACGGGTGTTGGACCGCAGGGGTTGATGCTGGACTACAGTGCAGCGCCGCCGCGCCCCTTCCGGATGGCACCGGCGTGCCGCAGGGGGCTGGCCCCTCCGCAGGCCCTGCCTCACCGGGCAGGTGGTCGCTCAAAGGCGGCCAGGATCCCCCGTGGGGGGAAGACGATGGCCCCCCGTTTGCAGACCCTTGCGCAGGCCTCGCACCCCACCACGCACTGGAACGGCTCCACCACCACGACCTTGCCCGAGGCCTCGTCGCGGGCGAAGACACCGTACTGGCAGAAGGTGAGGCAGTCGCCGCAGCCGTCGCAGCGGTCGGCGTACACCATGGGGTACCAGGGGACTTCCTCGCGGGGGTGGCCGTGCCACGTGCGCGGGGCCTGGCGGGCCGGGCGCTCCGCTTCCTGGCCGGTCCTGCGCTGGACATAGCGGCGGTACTCCCGCAGGAGGGCCTCAGCGAACTCCTCCTCGTGGCCTGGGGCAATGTAGTTGTGGACCGCCGCCCGGCGCACAAGTTCCGGCCCCAGGGAGGGGTCCGGAGCCCTCCCCTCGGCGAACAGGTCCCCGAAGAGTTCTTCCAGGCCAACAAGACCGGTGGGGAAGCCACCCACCATCACCCGACGGTAACTGAGCCGGCCTTGAGGGGACAACGTTCCTCCGACCTCCTTTGAACCCCGGGCCAGGAAGCGCTGGCTGCGGGGCGCACGCCCGATGCGCAGCCCTGTCGTCCAGGCGTCGCTTCGGTGAAGGGCCTTCCGCAAGATCCCTCCCTACCCCTCCGCCGGCCGCTCCAGCCAGCGCCGGATGGCCTCTGGGAGCAGGCTCGCCGGCCGCTGCAGCACCGTGCAGTCCGGCAGGGAGGCCAGGAACTCCTGCCCGTAGGTCTTGGTCAGGACGCGGCGGTCCAGGATGACCACCACGCCCCGGTCCATGCGGCTGCGGATGAGCCGTCCGAACCCCTGCCGCAGCCGCAGGATAGCCTCCGGCACCATGTACTGGGTGAAGGGTTCGTCGTACCCTTCGGCGCGGGCCTGGAAGACCGGTTCCGTGGGCACGGCGAAGGGGAGCCGGGTGATGATCAGGCAACTGAGGGCCTCGCCCACCACGTCCACCCCCTCCCAGAAACTGCGGGTCCCGAAGAGGGCCACGCTCTCCCCTGTGCGGAACGTCTCCAGGAGTTGGCTGCGGGAGGCCCCTTCCCCCTGCACCAGGATGTGGATGCCCTCCTCTGCCAGGGGCTTTTCCACCGCCCGGGCGGTGGCCTGCAATTGGCTGTAGGAGGTGAAGAGGACCAGCGTCCGCCCCCGCGCCGCCCGGACGGCGGCCAGGACAGCCTGGTCCACGGCCTTCTGATACCCGGGGGTGTTCGGCTCAGGGATGTCGTTGGGGATGAAGAGGAGCGTGGAGCGGCGGTAATCAAAGGGCGACCCCACCGCCAGTTCGTCGGCCTCCCAGGCGTGCAGGCGCTCGCGCAGGAAGTCAAAAGACTCCCCCGTGCGCAGGGTGGCTGAGGTCAGGATGACCGACCGCTTGGTGCGGAAGAAGTGCTGTTCCACCAGGGGGCCTACGTGCAGCGGCACAGCGTGGAGGGAGACCGCCCCGTCCCGGGCCCGCACCTGCACCCACGAGACCATGTTGGGCGGGGGGTTGGAGACCACTGCGCTCATCTGCTCGCCCCACGTCTGCAGGGTCCGGCGCAGCATCGCCAGGTCCTGCAGGACCCCAGCCATCTGGTCGGACCCCTGTCCGTCCAGGAGGCTCAGCGTGGTGCCGAGCCTCTCCAGGCCGGTGTTCAACCGGTGCAGGATGGCCGCGGCATTGTCCCAGAGCACCTCCACCCGGCTCCAGGCCGGCTGGGCCCGGGCCGCTCCGTGCAGGCGGATGCGCTGGTCGTACTGGTTGTTGGAGCCCTCCCCCACCTGGCTTCGGGCGAACTCCTCCACGGCCTGGAGGAACTCCTCCAGGGCGGTGAGGAAGGTCCGTCCCTGGTGGCGCAGGTCGTCCAGGGCCTGGCGCATCTGGGCTTCCTGGTCCCCCTTCAGTTTCCCCTTGCAGACGGCCCACACATCGCTCAGGAGGGTGGCCCGCGCCTCCTCCTCCAGCCCCAGGGCGCTGTCCAGCCACCGCCGCAGGGCACGGCTATCCAGGTCAAAGCCCAGTTGGTTGGTGGCGCTGTCCTCCAGGTGGTGGGCTTCGTCCACAATGAGGTGGCGGTACTCCGGCAGAACCCGGTTCTCCATCGCCACGTCGGAGAGGAGCAGGGCGTGGTTCACCACGATGAGGTGGGCGCGCTCGGCCCGGCGGCGCGCCCGCCGGAAGAAGCACCGCCCCTGCCGGGCGTAGGGGCAGCGCTCCGCGGCGCAGGTGTCCGGGTCGGAGGCGATCCGCTCCCAGAGGGCCGACTCCGCTGGGCTGGGCAGGAAGAGTTCCGCCCGGTCGCCGGTCAGGGTGCTGGGGAGCCACACCAGAACCTTGGCCAGCAGGCGCACCTCGTCGGGGGTGAAGGACCGGCGGCTGCGGAAGCCTGCCAGTTTGCGCAGGCAGAGATAGTGGCTGCGTCCCTTGAGGAGAGCCGCCCGGAAAGGAAAGGGGAGCAGCCGCTGGAGGTCCGGGATGTCCTTCTGGAACAGTTGGTCCTGCAGGTTGATGGTGTTGGTGGAGATGACGATGCGTTCCTTGTTCCGCACAGCGAAGTAGGCGGCCGGCAGGAGGTAGGCCAGGGACTTGCCCGTGCCGGTCCCTGCCTCCACCAGGAGGTGCTCCCCGGTGTTGAGGGCCTGGACCACCCGGCGCAGCATCTGGACCTGCTCGGCGCGGTACTCATAGTTGGGGAAGGAGCGGGCTACCAATCCCCCTTCCTCCAGAAGGCCTGCGACCTCTTCCTCGTCCAGCGGTTTGAGGGCGGGTTCGGGGCCTGGCTCCAGGGGAGGCAGTTCGTCCCAGTCCTCCTCGCCGGAGAGGAGCAGGGCCGCGGACCCTTCCGTGTCCAGGAGCCCCTTGTCCCGCAACTGCTGGCCGATGCCGCCCGTGAAGGCATGGCGGGCCTGCTCCTTCCGGGCCTCCAGGAAGACCTCCCGGGCGGGCCATTCCACCCCTTCGGAGGCGCGCAGGATTTCGTCCAGCACGTCGTCCGGCAGTTGCCGGGCCCGTTCGCACAGGGCCAGGAAGAGGGCATGGGTGGCCTGGGCGTCGGCGAGGGCGCGGTGCCGTTCTGGAAAGACGATCCCCAACTCGTCGGCCAGGCGCCCCAGGCTGTAGCGGACGGCGTGGGGCATGAGGATGCCGGCCAGTTCAAAGGTATCCAGGCTGGGCTGCCCCCGGAGGATGCCCTGCCGCTGCAGGAAACTCAGGTCAAAGGCCACGTTGTGGCCGACCACGGTGTGGGGACCCACAAAGCGCGCCAGAGCCCCGGCCACAGCCCGCAGGGGCGGCGCCCCGGCCACGTCGCGGTCGGTGATGCCGGTCAGTTGCTGGATGCGGAAGGGGATGGGGCGGCCGGGGTTGACCAGGGTAGAGAAGGTCTCAAAGACCCGCTCGCCGCGGAAGCGCACCGCGCCGATCTCAATGATGGCATCGCGCTCCGGGTCCAGGCCGGTGGTCTCCAGGTCCAGCGCCACATACGTCTGGGCCATGCGCACATCCATTCTAGGTGGCCTGGAATGGGGGCCACAGCGGGGATTATACCCCAACCTGGCCTGGGCGCAAAGGCGGTGCATCGCTTGTTGTGATTGCATCTTGTGTTGGTGGGTTGGGGACGTGGGAAGACCGACCTCTCCCATCCCCCCTTCCTCCCCGCATCGGGAAGGGGGTGCCGCCGAGACCGTAGGGCACGCCTCCTGGCGTGCCTTCCGCACCGGGAAGAGCGGTTATGGCCTTCCCTTTTGTAAAAACGAGACCGCCCCAGACCCGCTCCCGCCCGAACTTGCCAATCCGGTACCCCTGTGCTACAATTTCGCTCGCTGCTGGAAAGCAGGCAGCCCACGGTGCTTCCAAATCCCGTGGGTTCGCCTTTTTTGCACCCTCATCACGGCACGCAGGTTGCACCATCCCTGCCCAGCAGGCAACACGACGAAAGGAGTGGACAGAGTCGCTATGTACCGACGTAGAACTCCCACCCCTCTCCGGGCCGTGGAGCGCCTACTGGAAGGGAGGTGGACTGGCTGGATCATCAACCTCGTGGTGATCCCCGCCCTCTTGCTGGCAGCCCTGTGGCTGCCCCCCATCTCCCTCAACGAACGCCTCTTTGAGGCGGGGTTCGTCACCATCGGGCCAGAAGGCGGCGCGGTGGTGGACCCGGACGGGACGCAGATCACCCTCCCCAGCGGAAGCGTGGGAGGCGAGGTGAAAGTCCGCCTGACCTCCATTCCAAGGGTCACCTTCCTGGAAGGCAAGGCGGGACGGGACCTGGTAGAGGCGGCCGCCGCCATCCCCAACCAGTTCCTCCTTATGCGCAGCCCCTACTACCTGCTGGAGATGCGCGGCACACCGCCCCGGGAAGTGGTGGTCACCGTCCCCATCCCCAACGATTCCGAACCCTACTCCACCCTGGACCTCTACGCCTGGGACGGCAAAGGGTGGACCTGGCTCCCCTCCCACGTCATCCCCGAGGATGACGTGATGGAGGCCCGCCTGGACTTCCTCCCGCCCTCCCTGGTGGTGATGCAGACCCTGCCGGCGGCTCCGCAGATCGCGGCGGCCTTCCCCGAAGGGGCTTCCCTGCCAGAGGTTGCCCGGGGCGTGGTGGCCGAACTCAACCCGCCGGGCCTCTACCTGGCCGATGACCAGGGGACCATCGGAGGACCGGGGCCGGTCCTGCCCCCGCAGGCCGAGGTGGCCTCCTTTGCCATCATCCCCACCATCGCCAACTGGGGGCCCGATGGCGTGGTGCGGTCGGACCTGGTGGACAACCTCCTGGTGGACCCCGAGGCGCGCCGCCGCCATGCCGAGGCGCTGGCGGACCTGGTGGTGCGGAACCTGTGGTCGGGCATCAACGTGGCCTACCTGGAGGTCAGCCCGGACCTGCGCCAGGAGTTCACCGACTTCGTGAACGTCCTGGCGGACCGGCTGCACCAGTACGGCAAGGTCCTCAGCATCACCGTGGGCCATCCGGTGCAGATCGCCGAGGACCGCTGGGAGACCGGCGCTTACGACTGGCGGGCTCTGGGCCAGGTGGCAGACCTCCTCAAGGTCCCTGGCCCGCTGGACCCGCGGGCCTACCGCCCCGGCGGGCAAGCGGAAGCGCTCCTCACCTGGGCCGTGGGGGAGGTGAACCGCTACAAACTGCAGTTGTCCTTCTCCACCCGCAGCCTGGAGCAGGTGGACAACGTCCTGGTGGACCTGCCCCTGGCCGATGCACTGGCCCCCCTGACCCAGATCGTGGGGCCGACGGACCGGCCGGTCATCAACCCTGGTGAGGAAGTCCCCCTCTCGCTGAGAGGGGCCGCGGAGACCGGCGGCGTCCAGTACGAAGAAGCCTCCGGCCTCTATTGGTACGCCTACACGGGCGACGACGGACGCCCGCGCGTCGTCTGGGTGGAGAGCGCAACCAGCCTGGCCAGGAAGTTGCGGCTGGCCTCGTCCTTCAACCTGCGGGGGGTGGCCCTGCAGCACCTCCTCGTGGACGAGCAGGATGGCCAGGTCTGGCAGGCCTTGCAGGCCTACAGCAGCACAGGCACCCCAGAGGCCCGCACGGAGTTCACCGTGCGCTGGGAGATGCGGGACGCCTCGGGGCAGCCCGTGGCCCAGAGCCAAACCAGCCTCTCTGACCCCCGGTACGTGGTGGTCCCGCCTGCCCCGGGCGAGTACACCATTCTGGCGATGCTTTCCACCGACGGGGGCAGGACCTTTGCCGACCAGAGCGTGGCCAAGTTGATCGTGGCCACCCCCACGCCCGTGCCGACGCCCACACCCACGCCGACCCCGGTGCCGCCCACGCCCACGCCGAAGCCGCCCACGCCCACACCGGCGCCGCAGGCCACGCCCAAGCCGCAGCCCAAGCCCACGCAGCCGCCCCAGGCGGCAGCCCCGGCCCCGCCCAACCCGGGCTTCGGCTACGGCCTCCAGGCCCACATGATTGACAACGACCAGGCCCCCATGGTCATGGCAGCCATCAAGGACCTGGGCTTCGGCTGGGTCAAGCAGCAGGTGGAGTGGTTCCGCCACGAGCCGGTCAAGGGACAGTACAACTGGGGAGCCATTGACTACATCGTGGACCAGGCCAACGCCGCCGGGGTCAAGGTGCTCCTGAGCGTGGTGAAGGCCCCCAAGTGGGCCCGCTCGCCCACGAGCGATTTCAGTGTAGAGGGGCCGCCGGCCAACCCGCAGGACTACGCGGACTTCATCGGGGCCATGGCGGCGCGGTACAAAGGGCGCGTCCACGCCTACGAGATCTGGAACGAGCAGAACATGGACTATGAGTGGGGCCGCGAACCCTTTGACGCCGGCCGCTATGTGCAGATCCTGGCCGCGGCCTACAACGCCATCAAGGCCCAGGACCCCAACGCTATCGTCGTGAGCGGGGCTCTGACCCCCACTGGCGCGCCGCCACCCTGGGCCGTGGACGACTTCATCTACCTGGAGCAGATGTACCAGGCCGGGCTCAAGAACTACTGCGATGCCGTCGGCGCGCACCCCAGCGGCTACAACGTGCCGCCCGACGCCGACTGGCAGACCTGGAGCGACCCCACAGCCATCTTCCGCGGGCCTTCCGATAACAAGCACCACTCCTGGTCCTTCCGGGGGACCATGGAGGGGTACCGCAACATCATGGTCAAGTATGGCGACGGGAACAAGACCATCTGGCCCACGGAGTTCGGCTGGGCCTCCAACCCCACGCCGGTCAAGAACTACGAATACGCCGCCGACAACACCCTGGAAGAGCAGGCCCAGTTCACCGTCAAGGCCTTCCAGATGGGCAAGCAGTGGGGCTGGGTCGGCGTGATGTTCCTGTGGAACCTGAACTTCAAGGTGGTCGCGCCGGGCTCGGAGATGGCCCAGTGGGGCATCGTGGACGAGGCGTGGAGGCCGTTGCCGGTCTACAACGCCCTGAAGGCGATGCCCAAATAGCCAGGCGCGCACGCCCAGACGAGAGAAAGG
>JBMFPD010000113.1:0-9671 GCA_049969295.1 Anaerolineae bacterium
CAGAGGGCACGCCAGGAGGCGTGCCCTACGGTCTTGCGGCGGGGGACCCCTGCCCCAGGCCCCCTCCCCGTACCGCGGGGAGGGGGTTTGGGGGTGGGGTTAGAGGCCTCGGCCCGCGCTGCTGCCGGGCGAGCAAGGGAGCCGCCCAAACGACCAACACGAAATGGAACCGCAGATCGCTGCGAGACCGCCCTTGCTCCTCCCCGCCGGTGTGCTATAATTCCCCCTGCAAACCTACTCGCTTCGGGGAGCGTCCGCCTTTGGAAACAACCTACCTTGCGTCCCGCACCATCCCTCCGCCCACGGAACCCCCGGTCCTGGTGGAGACCCAGGCCGACCTGGACCGCCTGGTGGAGCGTCTCCTCCAGGCCGAGCGCGTGGGCGTGGATACGGAGTCCAACGGGTTCTACGCCTACTTTGAGCGGGTTTGCCTCGTCCAGCTGGCGGTGGATGGCGACGACTACATCGTGGACCCCCTGGCCGTCCCAGACCTCTCGGGCCTGGGGGAAGTCTTCGCTTCGCCCCGCGTGGAGAAGGTCTTCCACGCCGCAGAGTTCGACCTCATCTCCCTCAAGCGAGACTACGGGTTCCGCTTCGTGAACCTGTTTGACACCATGATCGCGGCACGCATCCTGGGGTGGAAGCGGTACGGCCTGGGCAGCATCCTGGAGGAACAGTTCGGCGTCCACCAGGACAAACGGTTTCAGCGGGCGGACTGGGGCCAGCGTCCCCTCACCCCCGCGCACCTGGAATACGCCCGGCTGGACGTCCACTACCTGCCGGCCCTGCGGGACCTCCAGTACGAGGCCCTGGTGCGCCGGGGACGCTGGGAGAAGGCCCAGGAAGCCTTCGCACGCCTGGCGGAGGTCCCAGGGGAGGCTCGCACGTTTGACCTGGAAGGGTACTTGCGGCTCCCAGGGGCACGGGACCTGACCCCACGGCAACTCCACGTGCTGAGGGCGCTCTACCGCTACCGGGACCAGGAGGCCCGTCGCCTCAACCGTGCCCCCTTCCGGGTGCTGCCTGACCGCGCTCTGGTGGCCCTGAGCCAGGCTAGCCCCCGGGACGAAGGGGGGCTGGCCCGCATTCCAGGCCTCACGCCCCACCTGCGCCGTCAGTTCGGCCGGGGCATCCTGGAGACGGTGCGCCAGGCCCTGCAGGAGAAGCCCCTGGAGGCTCCGCACGGGACCTCGGAGCCCCCGGACCGCGCCCTGAAAGACCGCTACGAGGCCCTGCGGGAGTGGCGGCGCGGGGTCGCCCAGGCCGAGGGGGTGGAGCCAGATGTGGTCCTCTCCAACCAGGTCCTCTGGGACCTGGCCGCCCGCTGCCCCACCACCCCGGAAGAACTGGCCGAGGTGCCCGGCCTGAGCACCTGGGACCGTGAGGAGTACGGCAGGGAAGTCCTGGCCCTCCTGCGCCGCCTGAAGTAGGGGGTGCGGAGCGGCCTATTCTGTTGAGGAGGCGCATCTCATGCGACCCAACACCGTCAAGCGCAAACTCCAGACGGGAGAGGTTTCCGTCGGCACGTGGCTCGTCACGGCCAGCCCCCTCATGGCCGAGGCCATGGCCCGCCTGGGCTTCGACTGGCTGGTGGTGGACATGGAGCACGCCGCAGTGGACTTTGAGACCATGCAGTGCATCGCCCAGGCCATGTCCGCCACGGACTGCATCCCCATGGTGCGGGTTTCGTGGAACCACCCAGCCTTCATCAAACGGGCCCTGGACTTCGGGGCCTATGGGATCGTCGTCCCCCTGGTCATGGATGCCGAGGAGGCGCGCACGGCAGTCCGCTGGACCCGCTATCCGCCCCAGGGGTACCGCGGCGTGGGAGGTGTGCGGCGCGTCTTCTACGGTGGGGACGACTACTTCCAGCACGCCAACGAGGAGATCCTGCTCCTCATCCAGATTGAGCACGTGGAGGCTGTGGAGCGGCTGGACGAGATCCTCTCCGTGCCAGGCATTGACGGCATCTACGTAGGGCCCAACGACCTCTCCGCCTCGCTGGGGCTCCCACCCAAGATGGACAACCCCGACCCGCGCTACGAGGCCGTCCTGCGCAGGATCGTGGAGGCGGGCCAGCGGCACGGCCTCCCCACAGGGGTGCACTGCGGCTCCGTGGAGGCCATCCAGAAGTATGCCTCCTGGGGGATGCAGTTCTTCGCCCTCTCGTCGGACCTGGGATTGGCGATGAAAGCGGCACGGGAGGGGTTGGCCGCCCTGCGGGCCAGGGCAGAAGGCAGGGCCGCGCCAGGGCCGGTGTACTGAGGGCTCTGCCCCCGGCCGCTCAGGAGAGGTACAGGACGGCCACCACCGCCAGGCCCCAGAGGAGGAAGTTCAGCATCAGGGGTTTGTCCCGGAGGACCAGTTCGTCCGGTGGCTCCACCGCGCCCCGCACGTGGATGAGGTAGAGGTATCGGAAGAGGCCGTAGAGCACGAAGGGGATGGTGAGCATCATGCTGTGGTTGGCCGGCAAGTTGGGCGCGGAGAAGGTGTAGAGGGAGTAGGCCATGACCGTGGACGAGGTGACCATGGCGATCATCTCGTCCAGGAAGCGGATGTTGTACTCGTCCAGCACTCGGCGGTGGTTCTCGGCGTTGCCGGCCAGGAGGACCAGTTCCCCTCGCCGCTTGCCGATGCCCAGGAAGAGCGCAAGCAGGGTCATGCAGATGTAGAGCCAAGGGGAGAAGCGCGCTGCGTGGGCGGTGATGACGCCTGCCTGCACCCGCAGGAGGAACCCGGCGGCGATGGCCAGGACGTCCACGATGACCAGGTTCTTCAGCAGGAAGGAATAGGCCACCTGCATCACAAAATATCCCAGGATCACAGCCCCCAGCGCCGGGTCCAGGGCGAAGGCCCCGGCCGTGCTGAGGACGAAGAAGGCCGCGGCCCCTGCCCAGGCCACCGGCACGCTCAACTTCCCGGAGGCGATGGGCCGGTTCCGCTTGCTGGGGTGCTGGCGGTCCTTCTCCCGGTCGGCGATGTCGTTGATGATGTAGACCGTGCCCGAGATGAGGCAGAAGAGGACGAAAGCGGCCGTGGTGCGCACGAGGAAGGGGAGGTTGAAGAGCTTCTCGTCAAAGACCAACGCGGCGAAGACGAAGATGTTCTTGACCCACTGCTTGGGCCGCATTGTCTTGAGCAGGGCGTAGATCATGGCTGTGTCCCTTGTGCGTTCTGTGCGATAGAACCTTCGGCATAATAACGCATTACGCGCAATCCGTCAAACCAGCAGGGCTGACTCACTTATAGAACTCTGACAGCCTCCTGGCGCGGCAGACCGTGGGGCACGCCTCCTGGCGTGCCTCAGCGGTTATAGCCTTCCCTTTTGCAAAAACGAGACAGCCCTGGTCAAACCGGACCCTGGGTTGACTTTTGCACAGCGCAACGGTATCCTTTAGAGGCATGGCTGGGAGGAAGATGCCGGGCGAAGGGGAGCGCGGCGGCAAGGTCCGACTGGACCTGCTCCTGGTGGAGCGGGGCCTGGCGCCGAGCCGTGAGCAGGCGCGGCGGTGGATCCTGGCGGGAGAGGTGCGGGTGGAAGGCCAGGTGGCTGACAAGCCTGGCCACCTCGTGCCCCGCGAAGCCCGGGTGGAAGTGCTGGCAGCCCCCAGGTACGTGAGCCGGGGGGGCCTCAAACTGGAGGCAGCCCTGCGGCGGTTCCCCGTGCCGGTCCAGGGCGCAGTGGCGGCCGACTTTGGTGCCTCTACCGGCGGGTTCACCGACTGCCTCCTCCAGGCCGGCGCGGCCCGCGTCTACGCCCTGGACGTGGGTTACGGCCAACTGGCCTGGACCCTGCGGCAGGACCCGCGGGTGGTGGTCATGGAGCGGACCAACGTCCGCTACCTGGAGGCGTTGCCCGAACCGGTGGACCTGGTGACGGTGGACGTCTCGTTCATCTCCCTGCGGCTCGTCCTGCCCGCGGCGTACCGGGTCCTCAAGCCCGTCGGGCACGTCATCGCCCTGGTCAAGCCCCAGTTTGAGGCTGGCCCGCAGCAGGTGGGGAAAGGGGGCGTGGTGCGGGACCGCCGCGTGCACCAGCAGGTGCTGCGGGAGGTGCTCCAGGCAGCGCAGGAGGCGGGGTTCGTCGCCCTGGGCCTCATCCCCTCGCCCCTGCGGGGGCCAGCCGGGAACGTGGAGTTCCTGGCGCACCTGGCCAAGGGCTGGGGGGGGCCCGCCCCGGACCCCGAGGCGCTGGTGGAGGGGTGTCTGGAGGAGGCCTCCTAGGAGAAGGAGGATGGGGGTGCCGGAACTGCCTGAGGTGGAGAACGTCGCCCGGATGCTCAGGCCCGCGGTGGTGGGCCGGCAGGTGGTGGAGGCCCGGGTCCTCTGGCCGCGCAGCATAGCCCGCCCGACACCGGAGGCCTTCTGCCAGGAGGTGGTGGGGCGCGAGGTCCTCTCGGTCGCACGGCGGGGCAAGGTCCTCACTCTGGGCCTGACGGGCGGACGGTGGCTCCTCGTGCACCTGCGCATGAGCGGCCGCCTGCTCCTGGAAAGGGTGGGGGAGCCGGCCCCGGTCCACCTGCGGGTGGCCTTAGGGCTGGACGACGACCGCGAGTTGCGCTTTGTGGACCCGCGCAAGTTCGGCCGGCTGTGGCTGGTGGGGGACCCGGAGGAGGTCCTGGGGGGCCTGGGGCCGGAGCCTCTGGATGTGGCCTTCACCGTGGAGGCCTTGCGGGCGCGCCTCGCGGGACGGCAGGCCCGCATCAAACCCCTGCTCCTGGACCAGCGCTTCCTGGCCGGGATCGGGAACATCTACGCCGACGAAGCGCTGTTCCTGGCGGGGGTCCACCCGTGTCGGCCGGCGGCATCCCTCACGGAGGAAGAAGTGGGGCGTCTGCACATGGCCCTGCGGGAGGTGCTGGAGGCCGCCATCCTGGACGGTGGGACGACCCTCTCCGCCTATCGCCGGCCGGACGGGTCGCCGGGCGAGCACCAGGCGCTGCTGCGGGTCTTCCGACGGGCAGGGGAGCCCTGCCCCCGCTGCGGCACGCCAGTGGTGCGGGCAAGGGTGGGCGGCCGCGGGACCTACTTCTGCCCGCGCTGTCAGGTGTACAGAGCGGGGAAATAGGCAACAGGGGGCCGGGACAGGGGTTACACTTCAGGGGACATGGGCCACCGCCCCCATTATTCCAACCAGGGATGACTCATTCTTGCAGAACTCTGACAGCCTTCTGGCGCGGCAGACCGTAGGGCACGCCAGGAGGCGTGCCCGGGAAGGGCGGTTATAGCCTTCCCTTTTGTAAAAACGAGACAGCCCTGCCATTCCAACATAGGCCCCTTCCCGCACAACGGGAGACCGTGCATCGGCCTGATGCGCGTTCCGGTTTGACAATTCCCCCCTTCGCGGGTAGAATGCCGCCGTGCCTGGCCCCTCCTGCACGGGGGACCGTTCCGAGGCCGCGAGGACGGGCTCCGACCGCACGCGCCAGCGGAGCAGGGACTCCCCGAGGGTTGACCCTCCTGGGAGGCCGCTTCCGCGGCGCGGTTGTTTGCACGGGGCCCTTTCACCGGCCTTCCGTGAGGCCACGAACGCCACAAGGAGCCAGGACCTGAAAGCAGGTCCTGGCTCCTCGGTGCGAACTCATCTTCGCAGGAGGTCACAAGGGATGAGCGAATTGAGCGCCTTTGAGCAGGCGATGGTCTTGGGCGTCATCGCTACAGCCATCGTCAGCCTCCTTTACGCCCTCTGGCTCTACCGCAACGTGATCAAGCACGACAAAGGCTCGGAGGAGATGCAGAGGGTCTGGCGGGGGATCAAAGCCGGTGCAGAAGGGTACTTGGGCCGCCAGCTCCGCACCATCCTGCCGGCCGTGGGGCTCCTCACAATCGTTCTCTTCCTGAGCGTGTACATCGTGCCTCCCAGCGAGGAAGCGGTCAGGCGCTACGGCGAAAACGCCCGCACCGTCATGGCCATCGGCCGCACACTGGCCTTCCTGGCCGGCGCCACCTTTTCCACCCTGGTGGGCCAGTTGGGGATGCGGGTGGCCATTGAGGGGAACGTGCGGGTGGCAGCCGTGGCCGACTCGGGCCTGGAGGACGCCTACAACCGCGCCCTGACCATCGCCTACCGTGCCGGCACCTTCACCGGCATGCTCACCGACGGGTTGGGCCTCCTGGGTGGCACCACTATCTTCATGGTCTTCGGGAAGGCCGCGCCGGACGCGCTCCTGGGCTTCGGCTTCGGCGGTACCCTCCTCGCCCTCTTCATGCGCGTCGGCGGTGGCATCTACACCAAGGCCGCCGACGTGGGAGCCGACCTGGTGGGCAAGGTGGAAGCCGGCATCCCGGAGGATGACCCCCGCAACGCCGCCGTCGTCGCCGACCTGGTGGGCGACAACGTGGGCGACTGCGCGGGCATGGCTGCCGACATCTTTGAGTCCTACGAAGTGACCATCGTCTCGGCCCTGATCCTCGGCCTGGCCCTGTACCACGCCACGGGCAACCTGGCCTGGATCGTCTACCCCCTCATCGTGCGGGCCATCGGCGTCATCAGTTCCATCCTGGGGACCTTCACCGTGCCCATCTGGGAGCGGTTCCCCGTCAAGTTCCTGCGGGCCAGGGATGCCGAGGAAGCCATGTTCCGCTCCTACGAGGTCTCCAGCATCAACACCATCGTCTGGGCCCTGGTCTTCGCCATCACCTATGCCCACGACTGGCGGCTGGCCTTCCTCAACGCGGTGGGTGTGGGCCTGGCCGTGGCTTTCAACCCGCTGACCTCGTACTTCACTTCGGCTAAGAAAAAGCCCGTCCAGGAGATCGTGGACGCCACCCGCACGGGCCCGGCCACGACCATCCTCTCCGGGCTGGCCCTGGGCATGGAATCCAGCGTCTGGAGCCTGGTGGTCATCGTCATCACCCTGGCCATCTCGTACCTGATGTTCCAGGGGCAGCCGCTGGAGATGCTCTATGCCGTGGCTATGGTGGGCATCGGCATGCTCTCCCACACCGGCAACAACGTGGCCATGGACTCCTACGGCCCCATCTCCGACAACGCCAATGGCATCGCCGAACTGGCTGGCCTGGGCAAGCGGGCCCGGGAGATCCTGGCGGAACTGGACGCCGTGGGCAACACCACCAAGGCCATCACCAAGCAGGTGGCCATTGCCTCGGCGGTGGTGGCGGCCACGTCCCTCTTCTTCAGTTACATCACCGATGTCTCCCTCGTCCAGCAGCGGCTCGGCGTGGATATTGCCGAGCAGATCGCCACGACGGGCATCCGGGTGTCGGTCCTGGTGGGCATGATCGGCCTCCTCATCGGGGGTGCACTGCCGTGGCTCTTCTCGTCCTACTCCATCAACGCCGTGAGCCGCGCCGCCTCCCTCATCATTGAGGAAGTGCGCCGCCAGTTCAAGATCCCCGGCGTGATGGAGGGGAAGGTCCCGCCGGACTACGGGCGCGTCGTCTCCCTCTCCACGGCGGCGGCTCAGAAGGAACTCATCAGCCTGGCGGCCCTGGCCGTGGCGACGCCGGTCCTGGTGGGGATGGTCTTCCAGGTGGAGGCCCTGGGCGCGTTCCTGGCGGGGATCATCCTGGCCGGACAGTTGCTGGCCGTCTTCATGGCCATCGCGGGCGGTGCCTGGGACAACGCCAAGAAGTTCATTGAGGACGGCCACCTGGGCGGCAAGGGGAGCGAGGCCCACAAGGCCGGTGTCGTCGGCGACACGGTGGGCGACCCTCTCAAGGACACGGCTGGCCCGGCCCTGAACCCCATGATCAAAGTGGTGAACCTGGTCAGCCTCATCGTGGCTCCCATCCTGGTCCAGTACCGGCAGTGGAGCGTGGGCACAGTCGCGGTGGCTGTGGTCCTGGCCCTGGCCATCGTCTGGGCCATCCGCAAGAGCCGCCAGCACGTGCGCATCCCGGTCCAGGGGGAGCCAGAGGTCAGCGTCGCGCCCACCCCCGGGAGCAAGTAGGGCTGGGCTGTTTCCTGAAGAGCGCCAGGAGGGGCGTGGTCTTCTGCCACGCCCCTCTTTTATCTCGCCAACGCAAGCCAGACCCACCAGGGGCCGGAACACTCGGTTGCACCTTTTGTTGGTGGCTGATGACCTTGTGGTCCCATGCCGCGAAGTGAACCTCACCCTATCCCCGCCGCCTTCGGCGGCACCCCCTTCCCTCTCCGATGCGGGGATGGGAGGGGGTGGGGGGATGGGAGAAGTCGGTCTTCCCGCGTCCCCGACTCACCAACACAAGATGCAACCGCAACGACGGATGTGGCCAGTTGCCTCCCCCGCCAGGGTTGGACTATAATGCGCACCGGCAAGGCATCCCCACGAGGTACGGGCTCGGGGAGGATGGACAGGTTGAAGGCCACCGGTTCCTCGTCGTCACGGGGGGCGAGGCAGAGGATTGCAGCCGTGGCCGGCGCGGTTTGGCGGGTGCTGAGCGCCAGGAGCCTCTCCCTCTGGCTGCTCCTGGCCCTGGCGTTCCTTTCGGCGCTGGGGACCCTCTTTCCCCAGCGGCCTCCGGGCCCCGGTCCCGCGGGCGGAGGGGCGGCGGAGTGGGAAGTCGCCCTTCAGGCGAGGTACGGCCCCGGCCTGGCCTCTCTCTTCAGCAGGTTGGGGATCCTGGACCTCTACCATACGCCCCTCTTCCGGGCGGTCCTCGCGGCGCTCGTGGTCAACGGCCTGGCCTGCACCCTCGCGCGTGTGCCCAGCCAGTGGCGCGTCCTCCGGGCCCAGCCACGGCCTGCGCCGCCTCCTGAACCGTTCCCTCCCGGGGTATGGACGGTCCGAGTGCCTCTCCCCAGCGGTGCTGACGCGGCGGAGGTGGCCGTTCGTGAGGCGTGCCAGCGCGTGGGGCTCCGGCCCCGGGTAGAGCGTCTGGGAGGAGCCGTGGCCGTTGTTGCCGAACGGGGCCGCTGGACGACGCTGGGCAGCCTCGTGGGGCACCTGGCCCTTCTTGCGGTGGCGGTGGGCCTCGTCCTGGCAGGGGCGCAAGGGACATGGGCTCGCACGCCCCCTCTGACAATGGGCCAGGAGTATCCCCTGCCCTGGTCCCCAGACCTCGCCCTGCGCGTTCAGGAGTTCCGCATAGAGCGCTACTCCAACGGTCGCCCGCGGGCTTACTTCGTGCAGGTGGCAGTGGCGCACAGGGACGGGGGCCCGGGCGCGGCGCAGATGCTTCAGTTGGGGGTGCCGGCCTCGCTGCCGGGTGGGGGTCTGGCCTTCTTCTACGGCTATGGTCCTGCCGTCCGACTGGACGTGTACGGAGCGGATGGGGGCGCGCTCCTCTCCGGGGCCTCCCTGCCCCTCGCGCCTTCCGCCACCCTCCCCCTGCCGGACGGGACCTCCCTGGTGGTGGAGCGGGGGGCCGGCCTTCCGGACCAGTACCACGTCCAGCGGTGGGAAAGTGGGGCGCTGGTAGCCGAGGTCGCAGGGCAGGCGGAGGTCATGCTCTCCCTCGGTGACCTGAGCGTGCGGATCGCGCCAGATTGGTACGTGGTGCTGGAAGTGGCCCGGGACCCTGGCTTCCCCTGGGTCGTGGCCGGCGTGATCGCGGCCCTGGCTGGAGCGGGCGTGGCCCTGGGAGGGCGGTGGCGCCAGGTGCGCGGCTTCTGGCGGGAAGGGGAACTCCTGCTCTGGACGCGGGGGGCCGGGGCGGGGAGCCTGGGGGCGCGGGCCTGGCAGCGCCTGGTCCGGGAGATGGCCCTGGCAGGCGGTGGGAAACCGGTG
>JBMFPD010000114.1:0-9654 GCA_049969295.1 Anaerolineae bacterium
GTAGGTGATGCGGTCGTCGTAGCCGCCCTGCCAGGCGTTGCGCAGCCAGAGGCCGTCCACCCCCCTCCCCAGGCGATCGTAGACCTTGATGTAGAGGTTGTGGTTCCCCTTGTTCTCCAGACATGCCAGCCGCCGGGCCGAGGCGACCACGTATTCCGGCACCGTGGTCATCTCCTGCCAGTTGACCGTATACCACTGATGCCCGTTCCTGGCGTCGGCATAGGTGGGGACGTCCGCCACTGGGGAGATGAACCCGCCGCTTCCGTCCACCACAGCCAGGTGCCAGAGGGCATCCACGGGGGCGGAGGCCACCTGGACCTGCCAGCGCCCCTCCCCATCGGAGGCGGAGGTGTGGGACGGGCCACTGTCCGCCCAGACCTGCACCTGCACCCCCTGCTGGGGCGCTCCCGACGCATCCAGGATACGTCCCTGGAAGCCACATCCCCCAGCATCGGCCCGCCCGAGGATGAGGCCGGCCACGTGGTAGCGCCATGCCGGTATGGAGGGCTCTTGGTGCAAGGTCAGGGGCAGGTAGGCCCGAAAGGGAAAGGCTGGGTCGGACCACGCGGGGGACGGAGCATTCCCAGCGGCCTGGGCCACAGGCAGAAGCCCGGCCAGGGCAACCAGGAGGCCAATGGAGGCAAGGTTCAGCGGGGACAGGTGCACCTTCATGGTGGGGCTCCTCTCAGCGGTACGGGTTTGCCGGAGCGAAGGGGCCGGCTCGCGTGCTCACTCTATTGGACGGGAAACAGGGCGAACCGTTCCGCGCGGGGTGCTATCCCGGGCGAGAGGGACACTCCCCACCCACGCACTGGCGGATGGCCTGCACCAGGAGCCGGTGCTCCACCTGGTGGATGCGGGCTTCCAGCGTCTCCAGGGTGTCGTCCGGCAGGATGGGGACCTCCTCCTGCACCAGGACCGGGCCGGCATCCACCGCCTCGTCCGGCACCAGGTGGACCATGACCCCCGTCCGCCGGATCTCGCCCCGCTGGTATGCGGCCCAGGCCCGCTCAATGGCATGGGTTCCCGGGAACTCGCCCGGCAGCGCCGGGTGGAGGTTGATGACCCGCCCTGGGAAGTGGCGCAGGAAGGCGTCGCTGAGGACGTGCATCCACCCCGCCAGGACAACCCATTCTGCCCCGTACCGCTTCAGGAGGGCAGCCAGGTCCGCATCGTAGGCCTGGCGGCCGCGGCCATCCTCCAGGTACGGCCGCAGGAGGTGCACTGCCGTGGGGACGCCAGCGCGCCGCGCCCGCTCCAGGCCGTAGGCGTTCGCCCGGTTGGAGACGACCACGCACACCTCCACCCCCGGCAGTTCTCCAGCCCGCACCGCGTCCAGGATGGCCTGCAGGTTGGACCCGAAGCCAGAGATGAGCACAGCGATCCTGGTCACGGGAACCCCTCACACCAACTCTACCGATGGCTCGCCCGCCGCGGGGACGATCTCGCCGATGACCCAGGCCTCCCCCGGCACGGCCCGCACTGCGGCGTCGGCCTGGTCCCGCGGCACCACCAGCACCATTCCAACCCCCATGTTGAAGACGTGGTACATCTCCGCCTCGTCCACCGGGCCGGCCTCCTGGATGAGGCGGAAGAGGGGCGGCACCGGCCAGGAGCCTTTGCGGAGGACGGCCCGCACCCCTGGCGGCAGGGCCCGGGGGAGGTTGTCGGGCAGGCCGCCCCCGGTGATGTGGGCCATGGCCTTGACCTGCACCCCTGCCGCCCAGATGCGCTCCAGCCAGTCCAGGTAGCAGCGGTGCGGCTCCAGGAGGGCGTCGCCCAAGGGGATCCCCAGGGCCGGATGGGGCACCTCCAGGGGCTCCCCGGCCAGGACCCTGCGGGCCAGGGAGTAGCCGTTGGTGTGCAGGCCCGATGAGGCCAGCCCCACGCACACATCCCCGGGGACGACCGCCCGGCCGTCCACCAGGGCCTTTCGCTCCACCCAGCCGACGAGGGTGCCCACCAGGTCAAATTCACCCGGCGCGTAGACATCGGGCATCTCCGCCGTCTCGCCGCCCAGGAGGGCGCACCCCACGGCGCGGCAGGCTTCGGCGCACCCCAGGATCACTTCTTCCACCACCCGGGGCTCCAGACGGGAACTGGCAAAGTAGTCCAGGAAGAAGAGGGGCCTGGCCCCCTGGACGAGGATGTCGTTCACGCAGTGGTGCACCAGGTCGTGGCCCAGGCCACGGTAGCGGCCCAGCGCAGCGGCCAGTTTCGTCTTCGTCCCCACCCCGTCGGTGGAGGCCACCAGGAGCACGTCGCGGGCCTTGCGCAGCAGCGGCGCCAGGTCGTACACGCCTCCGAAGGCCCCCATCCCCGCCAGCACCCCTTCGGTGTACGTCCCCTCCACCGCCTGCCGCACCCGCCCCAGGAGGGCCGTCTTGCGGGGGATGTCCACCCCCGCGCCCGCGTAGGTGACCGGCCGGGGGGCTCGGAGCAGGGCGATGTCCCGCCGGTAGTGCATCCCCGGGAAGTGGATTTTCTCCACGGCCCGGTAGGCCCGCTCCCGGGCGGCGGCGACCGAGACATCCCAGGCTGTCACGTTCAGCACCCGCCCGCCGGCCGTGACCCAGGCCCCGTCCTGCCGTTCCGTCCCGGCGTGGAAGACCACAACCTGGGGGTCCGCCGCGGCCTCTTCCAGACCGGCGATGGGCAAGCCCCTGGGGTAGGAGCCCGGGTAGCCCGGTGCAGCCAGGACCACGCAGACGCATCCCCCCGGCCGCCACCGCAGGCGCACCTCGTGCAGGCGTCCCTCCACGCAGGCCCAGAGGACCTCGGCCAGGTCGGTCTCCAGGAGGGGCAGGATGGCCTGGGCCTCCGGGTCGCCGAAGCGGCAGTTGAACTCCAGCACTTTCGGCCCCCGGTCCGTGAGCATGAGGCCGGCGTAGAGGACCCCCACGTAGGGCGCGCCGGCCTCCCGCAGGCCGTCCACGGCCGGCTGGAGGATCGTGCGGCGGATCTCCTCCACCTGGGCTGCCGTGAGGGTGGCAGCGGGGGCATAGGAGCCCATGCCCCCGGTGTTGGGGCCGGCGTCGCCATCCTGGGCGCGCTTGTAGTCCTGGGCAGGGATCATGGGGACCACGGTGCGCCCATCGCAGAAGGCGAGGAGCGTGGCCTCGGTGCCCACGAGGCATTCCTCCACCAGGACAACGCGGCCGGCATCGCCGAAGCGCCGCTCCAGCATGGCCCCCTTCAGGGCGGCCTCGGCCTCCTCCACAGTAGAGCAGACTGTGACCCCTTTGCCCGCCGCCAGACCGTCCGCCTTGACCACCACCGGCGCACCGTGGGCCCGCACGGCGGCCAGGGCTGCCTCGTAGTCCTCGTAGATGCCAGCCCGGGCGGTGGGGATGCCGTGGGCCTCCATGAAGCGCTTGGCGAAGGCCTTGGACCCCTCCAGGCGGGCTGCCGCCCGCACCGGCCCGAAGACAGGGAGACCGACCTCCCGGCAGGCGTCGGCCAGGCCCGCCACCAAGGGGGCCTCCGGGCCGGCCACCACCAGGTCTACCCGTTCCTCGCGGGCCAGGCGTACAAGGCCGGGGACGTCCTCCGCCGGGACAGAGGCGCGTCGGGCCGCCGCCCGGTGGGGGTTCTCCTGGGCCGGCCACACGGTGCCCCCGTTGCCCGGGGCCACGAGCACCTCGTCCACCTGGGGAGACTGCGCCAGTTTCCAGGCCAGGGCGTGTTCCCGCCCCCCTCCACCGACGACCAGGATGCGCACGGGGTCCTCCTCCTTGACCGGTTCAATCGGTGACGGCTGCCTGGGGCTCCATCGCCCATTTGCCCAGCCCTTCTTCTGGATACACGGGGTAATCGCCAGTGAAGCAGGCCAGGCAGTGCCCCACCCGGGGCTGCCCCACCGCCCACAGGAGCCCATCCAGGGAGAGGTAGCCCAGGGAGTCGGCCCCCAGGTGCTCCCGGATCTCCTCTACGGAATGGGTTGCAGCGATGAGTTCCTCCCGGGTGGCCATGTCCACGCCCATGAAGCAGGGGAAGCGGATGGGCGGCGAGGAGACCCGCACGTGGACCTCCAGCGCCCCGGCCTGCCGCACCAGGGCCACGATGGGCGCGCTGGTGGTGCCGCGCACGATGGAGTCGTCCACCAGGACCACCCGCTTGCCCTCCAGGGCTTCCCGCAGGGGGTTGAACTTCAGCCGGACGCCCATGCGCCGCAACCGTTCGTCGGGCTGGATAAAGGTGCGGCCGATGTAGCGGTTGCGGATGAGCCCTTCTCCGTAGGGGATGCCGCTTTCGGCGGCGTAGCCGATGGCCGCCGGCGTCGCCGAGTCGGGCACACCGATCACCAGGTCAGCATCCACCGGGTGTTCCCGGGCCAGGCGCGCCCCCAGCCGCCGCCGCACGGCGTGCACGGAGCGGCCGGCCAGGATGGAGTCGGGCCGGG
This sequence comes from Anaerolineae bacterium, assembly GCA_049969295.1. Lineage (GTDB taxonomy): Bacteria > Chloroflexota > Anaerolineae > DTPP01 > DTPP01 > DAOTYM01. The sequence continues at coordinate 4,403 of JBMFPD010000114.1, forward strand.
CGAAGTAGATGAACTCAAAGACGCACAGCGCCCCCTCCGGTGCGGGGGGAAGGCCCTGGAAGGCGTGCACCCCTTCGGGGTCCAGGCGCACCACCTCCCCTGGCTGCACCTCCCGCACGAACTCCGCCCCGATGGTGGCCAGGGCGCACGACTCGGAGGCCAGGACCCACCCCTCGGCGTTCCCGTTCAGGCGTCCCAGGCACAGGGGCCGGAAGCCGTGGGGGTCCCGTACTCCGTAGACCGCTTCCCGGGTCAGGATGGCCAGGGAGTAAGCCCCCTCGGCCTCCTCCATGAAGTGGACGATGCGTTCTTCCCATGTACGGCCTGGAGCCCCGGCCAGCATCTGGGTGATGACCTCGCTGTCGGACGAGGCCGAAAGGCCCACACCCCGCTCCAGCAACCGTTGCCGCAGGCGCAGGCCGTTGGTCAGGTTCCCGTTGTGGGCCACCCCCAGGGGGCCGAGGGCCGTCTCCATGACGTAGGGCTGGGCGTTCTGGAGGCGGGAGGAGCCGCTGGTGGAGTAGCGGTTGTGGCCGATGGCCAGGTACCCTTTGAGAGGGGCCAGGTTCTCCTCGGTGAAGACCTGGGCCACCAGGCCCATGGCTTTGTGGAAGGCCACCCGCCTCCCGTCGCTCACGGCGATGCCCGCGCTCTCCTGGCCGCGGTGCTGGAGCGCGAACAGGGCGAAGAAGGTCAGGCGGGCCACGTCCACCCCCGGGCTGGCGCAGATGCCGAAGACGCCGCAGGCTTCCCGGGGGCGTCCATCCCCTCTAAGAACGCTTCTCCCGTTGCAGAGCCTCGTCATCCTTCACGATCCCTTCCCTCATCCGGGTCTGGTGCTCCTGCACGGCCTGGCGCAGGGCTGGGTCGGCCACCCCCAGCACCTTGGCCGCCAGGAGGGCGGCGTTGGCCGGTTCCAGGACCACCGCCGGGCAGACGCCGGAAGGCATGCGCAGGGAGGAGAAGACGTCCTGGGCAGCAAAGGGCTCCGAAAGAGGCGGGCAGGCGATGACCGGTGCGGCCACCTGGGCATCCACCAGCCCGCTCAGGGCGTTGCTGCGCCCGGCGATGGTGATGTAGGCCCCGACCTCGCCGCTGGCTTCGTACTCCTCCAGCATCCTCAAGAGGTAGTCGGGCACTTTGTGGGCCGAGGCGATGCGCAGGGTGCAGGGGATGCCGAACTGGTGCAGCGAGGCCTTGATGGCTTCCCCTGTCACCCGGTCCGACTTGGACCCCATGATGACGATCACCCGCTTGGGCATCTCCTTTCCTCCGTTGCAGTGGGCAGCCAGCCGGCCCGTGCCAGGTTCGCGGCGATGCGGGGCCCGGCGGGGTAGGGTGCCGGCGCGAAGGGCTCCCCCGTGAGGCGCTCGTAGGCCTGGATGTAGCGGAGGGCCAGGGCCGCGGCCAGGTCCGGCGGGAGGGGCGGGGGGTCTCCGTCGCCCTGGTAGCCGTGCTCGGCGTACCACAGGCGGACGTACTCCTTATCCAGGCACTCCGGCTCTTCGCCGCGGGCAAGGCGTTCCTCGTAGGTCTCCGCCAGCCAGAAACGGCTGGAGTCCGGGGTGTGGACCTCGTCCACCAGGAGGACGCGGCCATCGGGGGCGCGGCCGAACTCGTACTTGGTGTCCACAAGGAGGAGGCCGGCCTTCCGTGCCCGTTCCTGCCCCAGGCGGAAGAGGGCCAGCGCCACGGCCTGGACCTCCTCCCACGTCTCCGCGTCCAGCCACCCTTCTTCCACCACCTGCTGAGGGGTCAGGCGTTCGTCGTGGCCGGTGGGCCCGCCCTTGGTGGTGGGCGTGATGAGGGGTTCGGGGAGGGGCTCGTTCTTGCGCAAGCCCTCCGGCAGGCGGTGGCCATAGATGACCCGCTCCCCCTGGGCGTAGCGGGTCCAGAGGGCGGTCCTGGTCACCCCGGTGATGTAGCCCCGCACCACCACCTCCACCGGGAAGACCTGGCACGGGACGACCACCATGGCGTTCGGGTCCGGCAGGTCCACCATGTGGTTGGGGACGATGCGTTCCGTCTCCCGGAACCAGAACGCGCTCAACTGGTTCAGGACCTGGCCCTTGTAGGGCACGGCCCCCAGCACCCGGTCAAAGGCCGAGAGGCGGTCGGTGGTCACGAAGAGCCGCTTCCCATCGGGGAGGGCGTAGGCGTCCCGCACCTTCCCGCGCGCAGGCTCTCCCAGGGGGAGGCGTGTCTCCCACAGGGCCAGAGGGACGAGGTTCAGCAACTGTTCTGGCGTCAGCATCCTTCCGCTCCTCCGACTGAGGTCGCAAAACCCGGTTCACATGAGCCGCGTCTGGTAGTTAGGGGCCTCTTTGGTGATGACCACGTCGTGAGGGTGGCTTTCCACCAGGCCGGCGTGGGAGATGCGCACGAAGCGGGCCTTCTGCCACAGTTCCTGGATGTTGGCCGCGCCCACGTACCCCATGCCGGCTTTGACGCCCCCGATCATCTGGAAGACGAACTCCGAGAGACGGCCTTTGTAAGGGACGCGCCCCTCAATCCCCTCGGGGACCAGTTTGCCATTCCCCTGGCCGCTGCCGTACCGGTCCCGTGCCGGGCCTTCCATCGCTCCCAGGGACCCCATGCCGCGGTACTCCTTGAAGTAGCGCCCTTCGTAGATGATGGTCTCGCCCGGGCACTCCTCCAGGCCAGCCAGCATGGAGCCCAGCATGACCACCGAGGCGCCCGCGGCCAGGGCCTTCACGATGTCGCCGGAGTAGCGGATGCCGCCGTCGGCGATGATGGGCACGCCGTACTTGGCCGCTTCCTCGGCGCAGATGAGGATGGCCGTCAGTTGCGGCAGGCCTGCGCCGGCCACCACCCGCGTCGTACAGATGGACCCCGCGCCGATCCCCACCTTCACTGCATCGGCCCCGGCCTGGATGAGGGTGCGGGTCCCTTCGGGGGTGACCACGTTGCCGGCCACGATGGGGAGGTCCCCCACCACCTTGCGCAAGCGCTCTATGGCCCGCAGGACCCCTTTGGAGTGGCCGTGGGAGGTGTCAATGACCAGGACGTCCACGCCATTCTCCTTGAGGGCGGCGGCGCGCTCCTCCAGGTCCGGTCCCACGCCCACGGCTGCGCCCACCAGGAGCCGCCCCTGCGCGTCCACGGCCCGGTTGGGGTAGTCCCGCTTCTTGATAATGTCCTTGACGGTGATGAGGCCGCGGAGGCGGAACTTCTCGTCCACCAGGGGCAGTTTCTCAATGCGGTGCTCTTGGAGGAGGGCCTTGGCTTCCTCCAGGGTGGTCCCCAGGCGGCCCGTGATGAGGTTCTCGGAGGTCATGAACTCGCTCACCGGCCGGCTGTAGTCCTCGGCGAAGCGGATGTCCCGGTTGGTGAGGATGCCCACCAGGGTTCCATCCTCCAGGGTGATGGGGATGCCCGAGATGTGGTAGCGGGCCATCAGTTCTTCCGCCTCCTGCAGGGTGGCCGTGGGCGGCAGGGAGATGGGGTCCACGATCATCCCCGACTCGGAGCGTTTGACCTTGTTGACCTCGGCCGCCTGCCGTTCAATGGTCATGTTGCGGTGGATGACGCCCATGCCGCCCTCCCGGGCCAGGGCGATGGCCAGCCGTGCCTCCGTCACCGTGTCCATGGCCGCCGAGAGGATGGGGATGTTCAGGCGGATGGATCTGGTCAACTGGGATGACACGTCCACTTCGGCAGGGAGGACTTCCGCGTACCCGGGCACCAGAAGCACATCGTCAAAGGAGAGCGCTTCCCCGTCCCAAAAGGTCTGCCAGTTCATCGCTTTTCCCTCCCGCATGAAACGCGTGCTACCCTCGCGCATATCGGATGCCGTTGACAAAGATGGCCAGCCCCAGGTTCCCTCCCTCGCCCCGCGTCCAGCGAGGGTGTTGCTGGGGCAGGATGTGGTCCTCCGGGTGGGGCATGAGCCCCAGCACCGTGCCCGTGGGGTTGCAGATGCCGGCGATGTTGTCCACGGAGCCGTTGGGGTTGGCCGGGTAGGTGGCCGGGCTCCCATCGGCCTCCACGTAGCGCAGGGCGACCTGCCCGTTCGCCTTCAGGCGGGCCAGCACCTCCTCGTCGGCGGTGAGGAAGCGGCCCTCGCCGTGGGCCACAGGGCAGTGGATGCGCTCCGTGAGCCCCTGGGTGAAGATGCACCGGCTCCGGGGGTCCGGCTCCAGCCACACCCAGCGGCACTCAAACCGGGCTGAGGCATTGGCGGTGAGGGTGGCCAGCCGGTTCCCGTGGGGTGGCTCGGGGAGCCAGCCGCTCTTGACCAGGGCCTGGAAGCCGTTGCAGATGCCCAGGACCGGCCGCCCGGATTCAACGAAACGGCCTAACTCGTCGCCCAAGGCGTAGCGCAGGTCCACGGCCCACAGCCTCCCTGCCCCCAGCGCATCGCCGTAGGAGAAGCCCCCGGGGAGGACCAGCATGGCGTAGTCCAGCAGCCGGCGGGACCCCTCCCGCAACTGGTTCACGTGCACGATCTCCGGTTGGCCGCCGGCCATCTCGCAGGCCAGAGCCGCCTCCCGGTCGCGGTTGGTGCCCGTGGCGTGGAGGATGAGGACCTTAGGCCTGGGCATTGTCCCCCCTCCAGGCGCGGTGGATCTCCGCCAGGGAGAGGCGGAGCGCCTCGCGGCCCGCGAACCCGCGCACCACGAGCACGGGCTCTTCCTGCACCGTCCCCAGAAGCCCGAAGGGAAGGCCGGCCAGGAGGGCCTCAAACTCGGCCTGCTTCTCCGGAAGGATCTCCACCAGGAACCGCCCCAGGCTCTCGCTGAAGAGGGCCACATCGTCCCGGTCCACGTCCTGGTCCCGGGGGAGGCCCCGCAGGTCCAGGGCCATGCCCAGGCCCCCGGCCAAGGCCATCTCGGCAGCGGCCACCCCCAGGCCCCCCTCGGAACAGTCGTGGCAGGCCCGGACGCACCCTCGCCGCACCGCCTGGTGCAGGGCACGCAGGAGGCAGGGGCTCTCGCGGCAGGGCCTGGGTGGGTCGTTCCCCAGCGCACCCAGGGAGCGGAACCAGGCCGATCCGCCCAGGTCACGGCGGGTGAGCCCCACGGCGTAGACAAGGTCGCCAGGGCGCTTGAGGTCCGCGGTCACGGCCTCCCGCACGTCCGGCACGATGCCCAGCGCAGAGATGAGCAGGGTTGGCGGGATGGGGGTGCGGCGGCCCTCGGGGTCCACGAACTCGTTGTGGAGGCTATCCTTCCCCGAGATGAAGGGCGCGCCGAAGGCGCGGGCGGCATCGTAGCACCCCTGGGCGGCCC
>JBMFPD010000115.1:0-9579 GCA_049969295.1 Anaerolineae bacterium
CGGACAGGGTACTTCTGTTCACGGCGGACTACTTCACCCCGGTGGTGGACGACCCGTACACCTTCGGCCAGATCGCCGCTGCCAACGCCTTCTCCGACGTCTACGCCATGGGCGGGCAGGTGGTCCTGGCCCTGAACATCGCCGCCTTCCCCAGCGACCTGCCGGAGGAGATGGTCCAGGAGATCCTCCGGGGCGGCGCGGAGAAGGTGCGGGAGGCCGGCGGCGCCATCGCTGGTGGCCACACCATTGATGACCCCGAGCCCAAGTACGGCCTGGCGGTGATGGGGATCGTGCACCCGGACCGGGTGAGCACGAAGGCTGGCGCGCGCCCGGGGGACGTCCTCGTCCTGACCAAGCCCCTGGGGGTGGGGATCATCACCACGGCCGCCAAGAGCGACCAGGCCGAGCCGGAACACGTGGCCCTGGCCACCGAATGGATGATGCGCCTCAACAAGAGGGCAGCGGAGATCGTGCAGGAGTTCCCCATCCGCGGTGCGACGGACATCACCGGCTTCGCCCTCCTGGGCCATGCCAGCGAAATGGCGGAGCGGAGCGGCGTGCGGCTGCGCTTCCGCTTCGCGGACCTGCCGTTCCTCCCCGGCGCGCTGCGGTACGCCGACGAGATGCTCTTCCCCGGTGGGGCCAACCGCAACCGCGACGCCTTCTCTGCTTATGTCAAATTCCTCGGCGACCTCACGCCGGAGACGCGCCTCTTGCTCTTCACCCCCGAGACCTCCGGGGGCCTGCTCATCGCCGTCCCTCCCAGCGCCCTGGACGCCTTCCTTGCCCGCTGCCGGGAAGAAGACCAGCCGGCGTGGGTGGTGGGCGAGGTGCTGGAAGGGGAAGGTGTAGAGGTGGTGGCCGGGCCGTGACCGCCCTGCCGGGGTGGGCCCCCTCCCCCAGGCCGTAGGGCACGCCAGGAGGCGTGCCCTCTGCGCCGGGCAACGGTGTGGACGGTGCGTGGATCGCCCGGGGCGTTTAACAAACAAAAGGGGAGACGAACGCGCCTGGCAGCCCCGTTCGTCTATCCGCTGGCGGATCCGTTGATGGTCTCCTCCGCGCCTCCGCCTTTTGACAGCCCCCGCCTTTTCTGCTACCATGGTATCGCAAGCGTAGCAAGTCCGCGCTCTTCTCCTCAGGAGGGAGACCGCCTTGCACATCGCCATGCTGGGCACCCGCGGCGTCCCAGCCAGTTACAGCGGCTTTGAGACCTGCGTGGAGGAACTGGGCTCGCGCCTTGTGCAGCGGGGCCATGAGGTCACCGTCTACTGCCGCAGCCACCACATCACCTACGCCGAGCCCTACTACAAGGGGATGCGGCTGATCAAACTGCCCACCATCCGCAACAAGTACCTGGACACCATCGTCCACGCTTTCCTCTCATCCCTCCACGCGCTGGGGCAGCGGTACGACATCGCCCTCTACTTCATCGCCGGCAACAGCCCTGTCACCTGGATCCCCCGGCTGGCGGGCCAGAAGACGGTCCTCAACGTGGACGGCCTGGACTGGAAGCGGGAGAAGTGGCCAAAGTTGGCCAAGCGGTACATCCAGTTCGCCGAGTACCTGGCCACCAAACTCCCCACCGCCATCGTCACTGACTCCCGTGTCGTCCAGCGGTATTACAAAGAACGCTATGGGGCCGAGTCCACCTACATCGCTTACGGCGCAGCGGTGCCGCGCCGGCCCCCAGGTCCCTACCTGGCCCGCTTCGGGCTGGAGAAGGACCGCTACATCCTCTTCGTCGGCCGGCTGGTGCCGGAGAACTGCGCCCACCACCTGGTGGAGGCCTTTGAGCGGCTGGACCCGCCCCACCTCAAGTGCGTTATCGTGGGGGACGCCCCCTACGCCGAGGAATACATCGCTTCGCTGCGGGCCCGCGCCAGCGACCGCATCGTCTTCACCGGCTACGTCTTCGGGGAGGGGTACCACGAACTCCTCTCCAACGCCCTGGTCTTCGTGGAGACCTCCGGCGTCGGCGGGACGCACCCGGCCCTGCTGGAGGCCATGGCCGCGGGGAACTGCGTCGTGGTCCACAACACGCCGGAGAACCTGGAGACGGTAGGCGACGCTGGCCTGAGTTACGACGGGAAGGTCGGAGGGGCCGCCCTGGCCGAGGTCCTCCAGGGGCTCCTGGCTGAGCCGGCGCGGATCATGGCCCTCCGCGAGGCCGCTGTGGAGCGGGTGGCTTGCCACTACTCCTGGGAGCGGGTCACGGACGCCTACGAGGCCCTGTTCCGCCGGCTTCTGGGGAAGGCCCAGGACTAAGGGAGGCGGAAGGATGCGCCGCAAGAACGGGACGAACTACATCCTGTACCTAATGGTATCCGACCTTTCGCTGACCCTGATCGCCCTCTTCCTGGCGACCCAGTTCCGGCTGTACCTGCCTTTCGGCCAACCCCTCTCGCCGCGCCTCGTGCAGTTGCCCCTCGGAGTCTACGCCCTGGCCTTCGCCATCTGGACCGTCGTCTTCCTGCTCCTCTCCGTGTACGACGACCGCAAGAACCTCCGCGCTGTGGACGAGTTCCAGAGGCTGGTGGTGGCCATCGGCTTCAGCGTCCTGGTCCTGGCCGGTGCACTCTACCTCACCTACCGCGAGGTCTCCCGCCTCCTCTTCGCCTACTTTGCCCTGCTGGACACGGGGATGCTCCTCGGCTTCCGCATCCTCCTGCGGCTGGCCATCCGCCTGGCGGGGGAACGGCAGCACGGGGAGGAGCGGGTCCTCATCATCGGCGCGGGCAAGGTGGGCCAGGAGGTGGGCGAACGGGTGCGCAAACGGAGATGGGCCGGCCTGGACCTGGTCGGCTACCTGGACGATGACCCGGCCAAGCAGGGGCAGGTCTTCCACGGCGCGCCAGTGCTGGGCACCTTGGCCGATGCGAAGCGGATCGTGCGAGAGAACGGGGTCCACCAGGTGGTGGTGGCCCTGCCGCTGCGCGCCCACCAGGAACTGGCCCGCCTCGTCCTGGAGTTGGGCGAGTGCCCGGTCCAGGTGCGGGTGGTCCCCGATTTCTTTGACCTGGCCTTCTTCCGCGCCACCATTGAGGATTTTGACGGCATGCCCCTCATCGGCCTGCGGGACCCGGCCATAGATGGCTTCAACCGCCTGGTCAAGCGGGCCTTCGACCTGGTCCTCTCCACAATCCTCCTGATCGTCTTCCTGCCGATCATGGCCGTGGTCGCCATCGCCATCAAACTGGATAGCCCTGGCGGCCCGGTCCTCTTCAAACAGCAGCGGGTGGGGGAGAACGGCACCCTCTTCTGGATGTACAAGTTCCGCTCCATGGTCCCCGATGCAGAGAAGCGCCAGCACGAGGTCATCCGCTACACGGAGGACGGGAAGGTCATCCACAAGGTGCCCGACGACCCCCGGGTGACGCGGGTGGGGCGTTTCATCCGCCGCACCAGTCTGGACGAACTGCCGCAACTCTTCAACGTGCTGAAGGGGGAGATGAGCCTGGTGGGGCCGCGGCCAGAACTGCCGTGGCTGGTGGAGCAGTACGAGGCCTGGCAGCGGAAGCGCTTCGCCGTGCCGCCAGGGATCACCGGCTGGTGGCAGATCAGCGGCCGCTCCGAGCGGCTGATGCACCTCCATACCGAGGACGACCTCTACTACATCCAGCACTACTCGCCGCTCCTGGACCTGCAGATCCTCTGGAAGACCATCGGCGTGGTCCTCAAGCGGAGCGGTGCCTACTGACCTCGGGCGCAAAAGTATTACGCCACGAAGGGCGCGAAAGATCCTGAGATCAAAGAATTCTCTGTGCCCTTCGTGTCCTTCGTGGTTTCTCTTTCACAGGGGGAGGCTTGTGGTCAAGACCGAGAGGATCGCCCTGCGGACCCAGGGCCATGCCGACACAATTGATATCACGCACGAGGTGACCCAGGCAGTACAGCGTTCCGGGCTTCGGAACGGCATCGTCACCGTCTTCACCCCAGGGTCCACCTGCGGCCTGACCACCATTGAGTACGAGCCCGGGGCTGTGGCCGATCTCCAGCGTGTGCTGGACGAGATCGTCCCGCCGGGCCGGGACTACGAGCACCACAAGCGCTGGGGCGACGACAACGGCCACAGCCACGTCCGTTCGGCCCTGGTGGGGTGTTCCCTCACCATCCCCTTCGTGGAGGGCCGGCTGACCCTGGGGACCTGGCAGCAGGTCGTCTTCATAGACTTTGACACCCATCCCCGGCGGCGGGAACTGGTGGTCCAGATCCTGGGAGAGTAGGGGGTAGGGTCAGCCTCTGGAAGCCCCTGGATGCTCCCTGTGCCTCGCCGTGGCCTCAGGGCCTCAGCACCGGTACCTGGGCGAAGTCGTCGGGGCTGAGGGCGTCAACGTTCTTCTCCTGGGAAGGCCTGTACCGGCTCAGGAATTCCTCCTGGGTCGGGGTGGCTCCCTCCGGCCACGCCACATCCAGGATGCGGGTGTGGTTGGTGTCGTCCGGCCCGCCCCCGATGCGCCACTGCTCCGCCTGAGGCTTCACGTCCCGCACCCGCCGCACCCCGGGCGATGGGAACCCCTCCTGGCTCAGGAGCACCCCCACATAGGCCCAGCGCGTGGGGTCCACCTCCTTGCCGAAGACGTCCTTGGGGACCCGGATGGTGACCTGGCGGTTGGGGGCATCCACGATCACCTTGAGGGGCGTGCCCGAGAGTTCCACCGGCTTTCCCTTCTCGTCAGGCTTGAGCACCTTCTGATGCCACCCCTCCACCCAGAGGGCGTAGTCCCAGCCGTAGCCTGGCTCCAGGGCCGCGTTGCGCCCCTCCAGGAGGAGGCGCGCCCCCGTCCCTGCCCCGGGGTCCATGTCTATATAGACGTCAAAGGTCTGCACCGACAGGTTGATCCCCGAGCCCCAGACGTTGTTGAGGGGGCCGTAGAGCCGGAACTTGAAGATGAGGTTCTTCTCATCGTGGCTCACACTGAAAGCCGCCAGGTCAAAGACGCCAGGCTCAAAGACCTTGTCGGTGGGGTAAGTGTAAGTCCCGGGGCCGTGGTCGTCTCCCTGGGGGTCCGTCACCTCCAGGATCGTCTCCGCCAGGCCCAGGTCCGGGAGGACGAGTTGGGCAGGCCCGCCCGCTGGAGCAAGGGCCAGGTCGCGGGCAGCCTCGCTGGCCACCGCCCGGATGCTCACCGCATCACCAGGTTCCACATCCCCCAGGAGTTCCAGAGGGACGCTCACCTCCACGGTCTTCCCCTGAGCGCCCACCTGTTCCAGGGCGCGGACCAGCTCCCAGGCCCCCCAGCGGCCCACCTGCCACAGGTGCCCCGTGGCCCCGCCCGCGGCCCAGGTGACCTCTGCCACGTACCCAGCCTGGAAGCCCAGGAGGGTTTTGGCCTCCTGCTCCGCGCTCAGGCGGGTGAAGGGGCTGCCGTTCGCCTGCCGCGGCAGGGCCAGGTAGACGGCTACCCGGGCTCCCTCCCCCAGGTCCGCCAGGCTCCGGCGCAGGTCCACCCGGAAGTGCAAGGCCTTGGCATCGTAGCCGTAGTAGAGCGCCTCCACCACGTCCTCGGCACGGGCCTGAGCGCCGCCCCGGACCTCGTGGACGCCGGCCAGCGCCCACTCCTCGGCCCCGGCGAGGCCATCGGTCTGGGGCGTGAAGGGGCCTGCTGGCCCCCGGACCGGCGCCACGGGCCGCTCGGGGATGACCGGCACCTGGACGAAGTCCGGCACCGGCTCGCCCAGCGCCCTGTACACCTCCGCCAGGAGGGCCCGGAAGGCCGAGTCAAAGTACTCGTCCACGCCGGAGTCCTGGTCCGCCCCGTACCACCAGAACCAATCGGACCCCTCGGCCAGGTACATGAAATCCAGGGCCTGGGCCAGGCGCTCGGGCGTGGTCTGCTTCTTCCGGTAGAAGTCGTACTGGGCCAGGTCCTGGCGGACCTCGCGGAGGTACTCCCAGGCCCTGTTCTCCTCTGGCTCGCCGATCCAGGTGCCGTAGTCGGGACTGAACCAGGCCCCCGGCCAGAGGCTCTCAATTTTGCGCTGCTCAGGGAACCGCTTCAGGAACTCCGAAGGGGTGATGGTCCGGACCGTCCTGCTCTCCGAGAGTTGCCGGTACAGGGCGCGGAGGAAGGCCTTGCCGTCGTTCGGGTAGTATTCCCAGGCGTTCTCCCCGTCCAGGATGATGCTCACCAGGTGTGGCCCCTGCACCCCCTGCTCCTGAAGGCGCTCCCGGATGGCCTCAAGGCGCGCCATCAGGTCCGCCGCGGCCTGCTCCCCAGGCGTGCCAGAGTACTCAAACCCGATGAGGTCAGAGAGGCGCAGGTCCCGGAAGATGATCCCCACGGGAGGGCCGTCCCGAAACTGGACATAGTAGGGGCGGTAAAGGGCGTCTGCCTCCTGGACCACCTCACGGCTATCCCGGGTGAAGCCATCCATACCCAGCGACTTGGCCAGGACGTGCTCGCCGGAGGCCATCCAGGTGTAGCCCGCGTCGGCCACCAGTTTGACGATGTCCTGGGCCACCGCGCCCTCGGCTGGCCACAGGCCCAGGGGCTTTCGGCCGAAGTGGGCTTCGTAGACCTCCACGCTCCGCGCCAGGTGCGCCCTGGCGTCCTGCGGATAGGAGAAGCGCTCTGGCAGTTCCGCCGACGGGTCGCCCACGGCTGCCAAGTCACTGTTGTAGATGAGGGGGAGGATGGGGTGGGCATAGGGCGTGGTGATGACCTCAATCTGCCCCCGGTCCTGTAACTCCTTGTGCTTGGGGATGACGGCCCGGATGACCTCCCGCGCTTTGTCAAAGAGGATGCGCTTATCCTCCTCGCTGAAGTCGCGCCCCTTCTCCACCAGCCCCTTCAGAGGCTCCTCGGCCAGGAAGTCCGGATCAAACCAGGCCAGGTTGAACCAGACCTGCAGGTCCCGGAAGTCCTGCTCGGAGAAGGACCGGAGCGCGGCCTCTATCTCCTCGTCGCCCGTCCCCTTCCGCTTGTCCAGGAGTTCCTTGTAGCGGGAGAAGCGCCCGATCATCTGCGTCCAGTTGGCGTCAAAGAAGCGTTGCAGGATGAAGCGCTTCTCTTCATCCGTGAGGGAGGCGGCAGGCTTCTCCCCCAGCACCCAGTAGATGTCCTTGGCGCCCGCGGCGAAGTCGTCCAACTGGCGGATGAGGACGGGCGTCAGGTTGAAGGTCACGTGGACGTCCGGGTACTGGTCCAGAATGGCGACCATGTCGTAGTAGTCCTTGGTGGCGTGGACCCGGACCCACGGCCGTGTGTAGATGCCCGTCTCAGGGTCCTTGTAGTAGAGGGGCTGGTGCTGGTGCCAGACGAGGCTCAGATAGAGGGGCTCCGGGGCCGGCGTGGGGGGCGCGGGAGTCGGCGGAACCGCCGTGGGGGTGGGCGGTGGCACGGTGGCCGTGGGAATCGGCGGAACCCCAGGGGCACACCCTGCCAGAAGCCCCACGCAGAGCGCGAATGCCAGGACCTCCCAAGCCCAACGCCGCCGGAACGTTTCCCTTGCCATCTGTCTCACCCCTTGACCGCGCCCAGGGTCAGGCCGGAGACCAGCCACTTGGACGAATACAGGAAGAGGGCCATCACCGGGATGGCCACCATGATGGACGCGGCGGCGAAGGCCCCCCACTCCGTCTGGAACTGCGCCTGCATCCGCTGGAGCCCCTGGGTCCAGACCAGGAGTTCCTCCTTCTGGAGCATGACGCGGGCCAGGAGCCAGTCATTCCAGGCGGTCATGAAACTGAAGAGGAAGACGATGGCCAGGGCCGGCGTGGAGAGGGGCAGGATGATGCGGTAGAAGGCCGAAAGGCGCGAGGCCCCGTCAATCAGGGCGGCTTCCTCCAGGTCCAGGGGGATGGTGTCGTAGTACCCCTTGAGGATCCAGATGCTGAAGGGGACGGAACTGACGCAGTAGGCCAGGACCAGCCCCCGGTAGGTGTTGATGAGCCCCAGGCGCACCGCCAGGATGTAGATGGGCACGATCATCATGGCCGCAGGGATCATCTGCGTCGTCAGGAGGAAGATGAGGGCAGGCTCGCGCCCCGGGAACCGCCACCTGGAGAAGGCGTAGGCGGAGGTGGCCGCCAGGATGACCCCGATGACCGCGGTGGAAGATGTGATGACCAGGCTGTTCCACAGGTACAGGAGGAACTTCTTCTCAAAGATGACCTTGGAGTAGTTCGCCAGCGTGGCGTCCTCGGGGATGAGGGCCAGGGAGGTGGAGAGGAGACGGTCGCCCGGGCGCAGGGAGACGGAGACGATGCGTAGCGCAGGGAAGACGGTGATCAGGCAGGCGATGATGAGGATGCAGTGGATGACCAGGCGCTTGAAGGGGCTATCGCCCCGGGCCCGGTAGAAGAAGCGGCGCCATGCGTTCCCGTTCATGTCTCATACACCCCCTTCAGGCCGCCAGTGACCCGGATGTAGAGGACGGAGAAGCACAGGAGGATGGCGAAGATCACCAGGGCAAAGGCGGCGGCAAAACCGTAGCGGTTGTACTCAAAGGCGGCGCGGAAGAGCGCTGTCACCAGGATGTCCGAGGTCTCCAGTTCTGCCTCGTTGATGAAGAAGGGCACGTTGAAGTTGTTGAAGGTCCAGATGACCCCCAGGATGACGGCCGGGGTCATGACCGGCTGAAGCAAGGGCAGGGTGATGGTGCGGAACTGCTGCCAGGAGGACGCCCCGTCTATCTCCGCCGCCTCGTAGAACTCGCGGGAGATGCTCTGCAGGCCCCCCAGGAGGATGACCATCATAAAGGGCACCCCCAGCCAGATGTTGGTGAGGTTGATGGCCACCCAGTTCCAGAAGGGGTTGGTCTTCCACTGGATGGGCGCAAGGCCGATGGTGCGCAGGACGATGTTGAAGAAGCCGTATTCGTAGTGGAACTCCCCCCGCCAGGCCAGGACGGCGATGATCTGCGGAAGGGCCCAGGGGATAACGAGGAGCGTGCGGTAGAGGCCCCGCAGGCGCATCGGCCGGTGGAGGAGGAGCGCCAGAGCCAGGCCCAGGGTGACGTGAAAGGTCACCTGCACCGCGGTCCAGAGGATGGTCCGCCCGAAGACGGGGAAGAACCTGGCCTGTTTGAGTACCGGTTCGGTGAAGATCCAGCGGAAGTTCTCCCACCCCTGAGCCAGGCCGAAGGTGGGGTTTTTGAAGGAGCGGAGGCTCATGTTGCTGAAGGCGAGGCGCACTTCAAAGAGCATCGGGTAGATGACCAGCAGGGCCAGGCCCACTGCCGCTGGGGCCACCAGCATGAAGGGGAGGGTGTACTTGCTGCGGAAGACCCTGCCCAGGATCAGGTAGACCACGGCCTCCAGGACCACAGTCCCTATGAAGATGAACACGAGCGTCGTGCCCACCTGGCTCACGCTGCGGAGCATGATCTCGGGCGTCAGACCACCCATGGCCGACCTCCTCCCAAGGAAAAGAGGAACAGGCACCTCCCGGCCCCGTCGGCCCGGGGCCAGAGAGGCAGGGGCGCGGGACGAACGGACGGAAACCCCCACATAGGGGGCGAGGAGCAGGAGGTTCCTGCCCCTCGCCCCTCCGAAGGTTTGCGGGGTCTACTTCAGGGTCTTAACACAGGCCTCCGCCGCGGCCTGCATCGCGGCAGCCGCTTCCTCCGGCGTCTTGC
>JBMFPD010000116.1:0-5625 GCA_049969295.1 Anaerolineae bacterium
GCGGGGGTAGGGTGAGGTTCACCTCGCGGCATGGGACCACAAGGCCATCAGCCACCAACAAAAGGTGCAACCGAGTCGGAGGGCCGTCAACGAATCGGTCCACGAATGCACGAATGAGTCTGGCGCGACCGCAGGCCATTCGTTGATGGCGCTAGCGTGGCGAAGGCACCTTGCACGCACCGGCTTGCGGCTGAGCGAAACGGGGTCGCAAGGTTGGCCCCATGCCGGGACGAGGCTGACGCGGGGGCGGTTTCACAGACCGTCCCGGGGTTCTAGGGGATGGCGAGGCTATCCAGGCCGTGCCGCGCGGCCACGGCTCGCAGGTCTGGTGAGAGGCGGTCCAGGACCTGCTGGTAGGATTTCAGAGCGTTCTCCCGGCCGAACCGCCGGGAGATGACCCTGAGTTGAGAGCGCACGAAGTCACGGTACAGGCGCTCCAGTTCTTCGGTAGGGGTGGCGGGGGGCGTTTCGTCTTCCAGGTGGCCGTCCCGGAGGCGGAGGGGCGTGCCGGTCATGCAGAGGTTGACCTCTTCCTCGCAGGAGCGGTCGTCGGGTGAGGTGCGCCAGGCGAAGGTGCTGCGGCACAGGAGTTCGGCGATCTCCCGGAAGGCGCGGCGCAGCCGCAAGCGGTCCACGTCCGCTGCGCTGGCCAGGCCGGCCGCGGTCAGCCCGTAAAGGGCCTTGCTGGTTTCAAAGAGGGTCCAGCCCAGGTCCGAGGCCAGGGCCTCCACGTTCCGCTCTCCGTCCAGCATGGCGAGAAGCTGCCTCTCTCCAGGGGTCAGGGCGAAACGGTCCCACTCCTCTGGAGGGAGCCGGGCCTCAAAGACCGCCTCTCCAGAGGGGACGAGCCGCTGGATGGTGCTCCAGTTGTCCACCCAGCGGCACCCCATGAGGATGAGGTTCTCAGCCGAGAGGTCCAGGGGGGTGCACTGCTCGCTGCAGGCAGTGCTCTGGTCCAGTTGGAAGGTTCCCTCTCCCCAGCGGAAGAGGTCGCACAGGGCCTCCAGGGCCTCCTCGCGGGAGAGGAAGGGCCTGCCCCTCCGCTCACCCCAGACGCAACGGGGCTTTCCTTCTGCGAAGCCGATGCTGCGGGTCTCGGTGCCATCGGTGATGGTCAGGCGGCCGGTGTGCCTGCCGGCCGCGATGAGCCGGATCAGGTCGGGCAGGTGGAACTGGGACAGGTCCCCTGAGAGGACCATCAGGCCTGGCCGCAGGGCGGCGGGCGTCCCTGGGGATGGGTACTCGCCCCCGCGGACCCCCTGGATGACGTCCTCCAGCCACTGGAGTTCCATGCTCAGGAAGCGCAGGGAGTGGTCCAAGATGGCCCGTTGCAGGGGGGAGAGGGTCTTGCTCGTGTTGGCGAGGGTCCTGCACAGGTCCTGGCTCCAGGCGGTGAGGAAAGCGCGTCGCCGTTCCAGGAGGGACAGGGCCTGTTCCACCTGCAGCCGGTTGAGGAAGTAGATCCCCACGTTGTAGTCAAAGTGGACCTTTTCCTCCGCGCTGAGGAGGTCTTCCATCCCCTGGAAGAACGCGGCGCGGCCCTCCTCCGTGAGGCGGTAGATGGTCTTGACGCCTCCTGTAGCCGAGCGCTGGGGCGTTTCGGTGACGAAGCCGCGGTCCCGCAGTTTGCCCAGGGAATAGTAGAGGCCGGCGATGCTCACAGGGAACCACTCCTCCACCCCCTCTGCCCGAAGGGTTTGGAGGAGTTCATAGCCGTGCATGGGACGGTCCAGGAGCATGCCCAGGAGCAGGAGGTCCACCCTGGTCAGGGAGCTGGCCATGGGCCCTTTCCTTGGTGCAAGATGTGACGGACGTCACAAGCGGATTATAGCAGAGGGCAGGGCTGGGGGTCAATTTGGGGTGGGTGCGCAGGTTAAGATCCGCCGCCCTGAGGACGCGGGCGCCCTGCGCCCCTGGCCCCCCTTCCCCGCCCGCGGGGAAGGGGCCGGGGGATGGGGCTACATCCCCACCCTCCGCCGCCAGCGTGCCACCTTGTCCAGTGCTCGGCGCAGGCGCAGCGCATCCCCCCCGAAGACGGTCCGCCGCAGGAGGTCGTACACGCGCCACTTCCAGGGGCTGCGGCGGCGCAACTCCAGCTCCCGCCGCAACTCCACGAACCTGTCGTACCCCTCGGCCAGTTCCTCGGGGGAAAGCGTCGGCAACTCCAGCACGCTCTGGCGGCTGTAGTAGGTGGGGAGCACCCGGTGGGGGTCGTAGTACCCCTCCCGCACGCTCAGGTCGTAGAGTTCCGTCATTGGGTAGGGGTGGAACACGGAGAACTGGAACTGGTCCGGGGCAAGTTCCCGGTTCAGGTCCACCGTCTCCCGGATCATCTCCGCCGTCTCGCCGGGGACGCCCAGCATGTTGCACGTGTAAACCCGGAGGCCGTGCTTGCGCAACAGGCGGAAAGCGGCCCGGATCTCGTCGTTGCTCATCCGCCGCTTGAGGATCTCCCGCCGCAGGTGCTCGTTCCCCGACTCCAGCCCGATGCGCACCCCCGCGCACCCGGCGTGGGCCAGAGCCTCCACGATGGCCTCGTCCCGGATGCGCTCCACCCGCGTGTTGATCCAGAAGGGGATGCGGAACTCCGCCGCGTAGCGGTCGCAGAACTGGAGGAGCCACTCCCGGTCCAGGGTGAAGACGTCGTCCTGGAAGTTGAGGACCCGCACCGGGTAGCGGGCCTGGAGCGCCCGCAGTTCCGCCAGGATGTTCTCCACCGGCCGGTACCGCACGTACCGCCCCAGCCCCTGGTACCGCTTCTGGAGGCCGGGGTTGCAGCAGTAGGAGCACTGGTACGGGCAGCCGCGGCCAGCCATCATGTCCACCCAGCCATCGTTCTGCCGCAGGATCTCGTCAAAGCCGAAGAGTTCCCGGTCAGGGAAGGGGAGCGCGCCCAGGTCCTGGATCAGGGGGCGCAGGGGGTTGCGGACCACCTCGCCGCCCCGCCTTGCCCAGAGCCCGGCGACGTCCATCCCGTCCTCGCCTGCAGCCAGGCGCTCCACCAACTCCAGGAGCGTGTACTCCCCCTCGCCCACGCAGACGAAGTCCAGGGCCGGGTGCTGGACCACTTCGTCCGGCACCAGGGTGGGGTGCGTCCCGCCGGCAACCGTCCTGACCTCCGGCATCTCCTCTTTGATCCAGGCCGCGCATTGCTCCACGTAGGGGTGCTGGTGGGTGGTGGAGGAGAAGCCCACCAGGTCCGGCCGCAGGGCCTGGAGGTCCTGCAGGAACGCCTCCCGCGTCGGCTCGGCCTGGAGGTAGAGGAGGGAGGTCTCGTGGCCCCTCTCCCGCAGCACGCTGGAGAGGTACCCCAGGCCGTGGTAGTACTTGCGGGCCCCATAGCGGGCCACACCCTCAATGTCGGGATAGACAAAGGTGATTCTCATGGGGCTGCTCCACAGCAAGCCGTCAGCGGTCGGCCCTTAGCCATCAGCGGTCAGCGCTCAGCCATCAGTGGAAGAACGGAGCGCCGATTGCTGATCGCTGACCGCCGATTCCTGCTTGCTACTCCTCCGGCCGGTTCCCCTGGGAGAAGAAGGGGCGTGGCCGCCACCAGGCCCACTCCCGGCAGGTTGCGCAGGGGCGCAGGCCCTCGTACTCGCCCCGCACGTGGCGGCGGCGCAGTTCCTGCATCTCAGGCCCCAGCCAGGCCTTCATCACCCCGTCCTTCACGTTCCCCAGGGGGGTGTCCAGGTTGAAATCCCGGTCGCACATCACCAGGCTGCCATCCCAGTAGATGTGGACGTGGTACCACAGGTTGGGGCAGGGCCAGCGGGGAGCCGGAAGCCGCCTCTCCTCCGGGCTGAGGAGGTTGATGTCCTCCACCTGGCCCGCCCAGGTGTCAAAGGGCTTCACGCTGACCCGGTCCACCCCCGAATCCTTCCACATGTCCACGAACTCCTGGATCTCCGCCTGGGTGGGGGCCATGTTGATGATCTGCAGGGTCACGTAGGGCGAGCGGAGCCCCAGCCGCTTCCGCTCCTCCAGGAAGTGGAGGATGTTGGCCCGCGTCCGCTCAAAGTCGGCGCGGCGGCGGATCTTCTCGTAGGTCTCCTTGGTGGCCCCGTCCAGGCAGAGGTAGATGGCCCCCAGGCCGCTCTGGAGGATCTGGCGCGTCCGCTCCTCGTCCAGGAGGGTGGCGTTGGTGGAGATCTCCGGGCGGATGCCCCGCTCGCGGGCGTAGCGGATCATGTCGGCGATGCGTGGGTGCAGGAGCGGCTCCCCCCAGATGTGCAGGGTGGTCGTCCGCACATAGGGCGCGACCTCGTCCACGATGCGGCGGAAGAGGTCAAAGTCCATGAACCCCCTGGGGCGGACCTGCTCGCCGCGCCCCGTGGGGCACATGATGCACTGCAGGTTGCAGACGTTGGTGGACTCCAGGTACATGCGGTCCGGGCGGGTCCAGGGGCGGGTCTGGCCGGTCTTGTAGGCCACCCAGCGGGGGAACAGTTTGGTCTTATCCCACATCTGGCGGCCCCGGACCCGGAGGGTGGCTAGTTCCATACGTGCGCTCCTCGGAGGGCCTGGCGTGCCTGTCGGAAGCGGCGGAAGAGGCCCAGCTGCAAGGCCAGCCTCCCCAGAAGGCGCAGCGGCGTCCAGCGGGAAAGGCGCCAGAGCCAGCGGCCCCAGGGCTCGCCGAAAGCTTGGAGGTACGCCCGCCGCGCCTTGGCCTCGGTGAAGCGGCGGCGGGCCTCCTGGGCCAGGCGGCTCAGCCGCTCGTCCCCCACCTCCGAGACGTTGAGGAAGGGGGCGATCTCCGACAGGTAACTGTTGTAGTAGTAGGCCCGGGTGAAGTCCCCGGTGTAGCGGATCTCCGGCCGCCGGCGGACGAGTTCCTGCCACAGGCGCGTCCCTGGGAAGGGGGTGGCGATGCTGAACATCGCCTCTGTGAGGGGCAGGCTCTCGGCGAAGGCGATGGTCTGCTCCATCGTCTCCTCCGTGTCGCCTGGCAGGCCCAGCATGAAGTACCCCTTGCTGGCGATGCCCGCGGCCTCGGTCCATTCCACGGCCTGGCGCACCTGTTCCAGGTTGATGTGCTTGGCCGTGGCCGCCAGGATCTCGGGGTTCCCCGACTCAATGCCATAGTGGATCTCCCGGCAGCCAGCCCGGTACATGAGTTGCAGGAGGTCCGGCGTGACCCGGTCCACCCGGGCCAGGCACTGCCAGCGGATGTCCAGCCCTTCCCGCAGGAAGGCCTCCATCATCTCCCGCAGGCGGCGCTCGTCCAAGGTGAAGAGGTCGTCAATGAAGTAGATGTGGCGCACCCCGTAGCGCTCCACGATCTCCCTGAGTTCCGCCACCACGTTCTGGGGGCTGCGGCGGCGGTAGGTGCGCCCGAAGATCTCCTTGAAACAGAAGGAACAGGAGTAGGGACAGCCACGGCTCGTCAGGACGGTCATCATCGGCTGGCCGTCGGGGGTGCGCAAGCCGTAGGCCTCCCAGGTGTAGAGGTGCCGCGCCGGGAAGGGGAGCGCGTCCAGGTCCTTGATGAGGGGGCGAGGTGGGTTGGCGACGACCTCCCCCCCGACCTTGTAGTAGAGGCCGGGGATGGCCTCCAGCCCCTTCCCCCCCGCCTCCAGGGCGCGGACCAGGTCCAGCAGGGTCTCTTCCCCTTCCCCGTAGACC
>JBMFPD010000116.1:5635-9577 GCA_049969295.1 Anaerolineae bacterium
CAGGTAGTCAAAATGGGGGTTCTTCAAGGTTTCCTGGGGCAGGGTGGTGGCGTGAGGCCCCCCGACGACGATGGGCACGCCCAACCGCTCCTTGAGGAGGGGCGCGGCCTCCTCCAGGCTGTGGTGGGAGGTGGTCATGGAGGTCATCCCCACCAGGTCCGGCCCGAAGGCGACCACCTCCTCCACCTCCTGGGCGATCGGCACCTCCGGCCGCAGGCCGAAGTCGTGGATGCGGACCTCGTGGCCCTCCCGCTCCAGGCACGCGGCCAGGTACCCCAGCCCGAGGGGCGGGTAACTCGTGCGCATCTGGTTCCACTTGGGGCTGATGAGGGAGACCTTCATAAGGAAATGGTACCCCTTCCAGGTGAAAACTTCATGAACAACGGCGGGTTCCCCGGTGACAATTTGTTCAACCGACCGCCACCGCCGCTGCCTCCTGGAGGACGCGGCGGGGGAACGCCTCCGTCAGGACGGGGGCGAAGGCCCTCGCCTCGGCGACGTACTGCCACCGCGTGACCTCCAGGTAGCCCTCGTCCACGTGGATGACGAAGTAGTTGTTGCGGCCGCGGTCCTCCCCCTTGCCGCGGGTGGAGGTGGCTGTACCGGCCTGGACGAGGAGAAGGCCGCCCTCCGTGCGGTGGAGGTAGGCCCGGTGCGAGTGGCCGGTGAGGACCAGGTCCACGCCCCAGCGGTCAAAGGTTTCCAGGAGTTCTGCCGCGTCCCGGATGGGCCGCTGGAGCGACCCCGGCACCCGCAGGAAGTGGTGGTGGACCACGATGGCCGCGGCCTGGCCTGGCCGCCGCCCCCGGACGAGGCGCTCGGCACGGGCCAGTTGCGCTGGCTCCAGCCACCCGTTCTCCGTCGTCGTGCCCCGCGCCGAGCAGAGGCCCACGACCAGAAGCTCCTCGTCCTCGTAGACCGGGTCCGTCTCCTCCGCGATGTAGCGGCGGTAGCGGTCCAGGGGCCGGCGCAGCCGCTCCCACAGGTTGAGGAGGGGGATGTCGTGGTTCCCCGGCACCACGAGGAGCGGCCGGGGCAGGGCGTCCAGCCACTGGCGCGCGGCCAGGAACTGCCGGTGGAAGGCGCGCTGGGTCAGGTCCCCGGAGACGACCACCAGGTCGGGGGCCAGGATGTGGGCCTCCTCCACGATGCGTTCGGCCAGGCCGGGCCGCATGGCCCAGCCGAAGAAGTGCGTGTCACTGAGGTGCAGGATGACCCTGTGGCTCATCGTCCCTGGCCCCTCCCCAGAACGTGGCCCGCGGCCTCCGCAGCGACGGAGAGGGCCGTGGGTGGATGCAGGAGCATGTTGGCGTAGGCAGCATTGGCCATGGGGCAGGCGCATTCCCCCCGGGCGATGGACCGGCGCAGGTCCGCCAGGCGGCCATCCGGAGCGAACCAGATGCGCCGCAGGTCGTAGCCGACCTCCCGCAGGTTGCCCACCGGCTCGGCCCGCACGCAGCAGGTCCAGACGTCGCCATCCGGCGCGAACTGGGCCGAGGCCCAGCCGGCGTAGCAGGGGATGACCTGCCGCCTCTCCTCCAAGGTTGCCGCGGCCAGGCGGTAGTAGCGGCGCCGGAAGGCCTGGGTGAGCGCGGCGATGCCCCGGGCGCGGGACCGGGCCGCCTCCTGCGCCAGGAAGTCGGCCACCGGCCGGTACTCCTCCGGCGGAGGGGTGATGGCCCAGCCCACCGTGCCCAGTTCCACCCGCTCCTCCGCCACCTCGGTGATGTAGGAATCCGGCTCCAGAGCCTGCAGCCCCTGGTAGACCTCCCGGAAGCGCCCGATGTTCTCCCGGGAGACGACGGTGTGGATGCTCAGGACCAGGTTCGGCAGGCGGGCCTGGAGCGCCTTCAGGCCCTGCCAGGTGTGCAGGGCCCGCTCCCAGTTGCCGGGCACGCCCCGGATGCGGTCGTGCTCCGCCCCCACCCCGTCCAGGGAGAGGTTGAGGCCGATCTGGGACCCCGGGGCGGCGCGGCAGATGGCCTCGGTGCCGGCGAGGATCTGCTCTGTCAGGAGGCCGTTGGTGGGGATGGTGATGAGGAGCGGGCGGCAGTGGGCGTAGGCCAGTTCGGCCAGGCGCGGGAGGTCCCGCCGCAGGAACGGCTCGCCTCCGGTGAAGGTCAGGTAGACCAGGTTGCGTCCGAGGCTGGCGAAGACACGGCCCCACTCCTCCGCGGTGAGTTCCTCGCTCTCCTTCTGCCAGACGCCGCAGGTCCGGCAGCGGGAGTTGCAGCGGTAGGACACGCTGACCACCACGCTGAAGGGCAACGCCCCTGGTCTCCCCCGCCCGCGGAAGGCCCAGTAGACAGGGATCTTCAGGAGCAGACGCCACATCTCACGTGCCTCCTGGCCGGGACGGGACGCTCTCTGGAGCCTCCGCCAGGCGGAAGGTGCAGCGTCCGTCCAGGTGGGGGATGGATTCGGTCTGCACCACCGGCCGCCCGAGGAGGCCGGAGATGAAGGCCGCATCCATCTCGCACAGGGCGGGATAGGCCTGGGGCAGGGGGTGGTAGGGGCAGTTATAGCAATGGAGAACAGGCCCTTTCTCATCCTCGTACCCCTGGGCCAGGTGGCCCTGGCGGGAGAGGGAGGCCGCGACTTCCCGAAGGCGTTGCTCCAGGGGCGCGTCGGCCAGGTTTTCGGCCAGGGCTGCCGCCCGCCGGGCCGCCGCCTCCACGAGCCACGGCCGAAAGGCCTCCTCCCCAAGGTGGGCACGCGCCTCGTCCAAGATGGCGGCCAGGAAGGAGCGGTAGTCCAGGTGGGCCGCGGTCCTCCCCTGGAGGGCCAGGGCGTAGAGGTGGCGGGGCCTCCCCACACGGCCCAGGCGGGCCTGGCCTGCCCGCGCCACAACGCCCTCCGCCTCCAGCCCCTGCAGGTGGTAGCGGACCGACATGGCGCTCACCCCAACGGCTTCGGCCAGTTCCTGCACGGTGGCGGCTTCCCGCCCCCGGAGGACCTCCACGATCTGCTGACGTACGCTGCGCATGGGCTCCCGCTCCCTCAGCCCCGCTTTCCACCACGGACGGACCGTTCTCAACGGCACCGGTGAGGCCGATTATAGCACTGGCTGGAGGGCCTGTCAATTTGTAAAAGGATTCTTAGGTTTATCCCCGAGGGCCCTGGGGCTTCCGCCCAGTTGCTGGCACCTCCTTCCAATGGTATAATCGGCCCTACTGCCCTGAGGGGGAGACGGCGGACAGAGGAGCACAGCGCATGGAAGCCTTTGAACACCAATTGGTGGCCTTCTTAGATTCCCTCTTCAACACCATCGGCTGGACGGGTGTCGTCATCATCATGGCGCTGGAGAGCGCGAACATCCCCATCCCCAGCGAGGTGACCATGCCCCTGGCCGGCTGGATGCTCACGGATACCTTCCTGGAGGCCGTGCTGCACGGCGGGTTCTTCGGAGCGCTGGGGTGCACCCTGGGCTCGGTCCTCTCGTATGCCCTGGGGGCCTATGGAGGGCGGCCTTTCCTGGAGCGCTGGGGGCGCTATATCCTGGTGAGCGAGGAAGACCTGGAGAAGGCCGACCGCTGGTTCGCCCGGTGGGGGGATTGGGCAGCCTTTATCTCGCGCCTCCTGCCTATCGTGCGGACCTTCATCAGTTTCCCCGCGGGCGTGGTGAAGATGAACTTCGCCCGTTTCACCCTCTTCTCCTTCGTCGGCTCCTTCCTATGGTGCGGCCTCCTGGCCCTGGGCGGGCGGGCCTTCGGCGAGAACTGGGAGGAATTGCGGGCCCTCATGCGCCCCTTTGACATCCCCATCGCCCTCGTCATCCTGGCGGGCATCGGATGGTACATCTACCACCATGTGCGCAAGGGGCGGCATGGAGGGAAGGGCGCAGAACGTGGGGAAGCCCACCACCCTTGAGAGGGGCGAACAGGCGTCCTCATAGGGAGTGAAGCCGCACTCCCCACGGCGCTGGGGCCCCCGCCTGGGGCA
>JBMFPD010000117.1:0-9575 GCA_049969295.1 Anaerolineae bacterium
AGCCACGGCCGGCTCGCCCGGGCCACCAGTGCGGCGAGAACGGTGATGTTCCAGCCGGAGATGACCACGATGTGGCTGATACCCGTGGCGTTGAACTGGTCCATCACCTCCGAGGGGAGGGCCCGCTTCTGGCCCAGGAGGATGCCGGTCAGGAGGCCGGCCTGGGGTTCGGGCAGGATGCGCTGGATGCTCTCCCGGGCCGCCCGGCGGAGGGCGTAGAGGGCCTGCCAGGGGAAGCCGGCTTGCCCCCGGGCCAGCACCTCCGGCATTCCGGCGTCCAGCAGGGCGTCCACGTTGCGGCCCAGAAGGTAGTGGGTGTAGGAGGGGCTCGTCCCGTAGGGCAGGGCCTGGAGCGTGCCCACCACGACCACCAGGTCGCCGGGAAGGAGGCCTGCTTCCGCCGGCACGCGGGCGAGCACCGTCCCGCGCACCTCCCGGGCCTGCCCGTCGCCCGGGTCCAGGCGGCGGGCCTGGAGGAGCACCTCAGCCCGGGAGCGCCCGCGCGGGACCGGGTCCTCCAGGACCAGGGCCTGTACCCTCAACGGTCCGGAACCGAGGTATGTGGCCACCTCTCCGGGGTCCCCGCGGGGGAGGGCCAGGGCCAACCGGGCTGCCCCGGCTGCCACGCAGAGCGCGAGGGCCAGGGCAAGCCTGCGGTGGGAGGGGGCATCCAGCGCCGA
Source organism: Anaerolineae bacterium (assembly GCA_049969295.1). Taxonomy (GTDB): domain Bacteria; phylum Chloroflexota; class Anaerolineae; order DTPP01; family DTPP01; genus DAOTYM01. The sequence goes on from JBMFPD010000117.1 coordinate 681, forward strand.
GGCCAGGAGCAGCACGGTGAGGAGCAGGCTCAAGAGGAGAGGGCCCAGGACCCATCCGCGCCCGTGCAGGACCTGCGGGGCGAGCCCCCGCCCCAACACCAACCCGGCACCCCAGGCCAGGGCCGCGTAGACGAGCGCCATTACAGTTTGACCACCCGCGCCCGGCCCTGGCGGCCGCGGGTGGCGTTGCGCGTGTCCACCACGAGGCGCGCGTGGGCCAGGACCTCGTCCCAGTCGTACGCGGAGTGGTCCGTCACCACCACCACGGCGTCGGCCGCGGCCAGCGTGGCCGGGTCCAGGGATGCGCAGGAAAGGACCTCCCCCTCCAGGGCGAGGGTTGGCACGTAGGGGTCGTGGTACTGGACCTCCGCTCCCCAGGCCCGCAGGAGGCGCAGGAGGTCCAGCGCGGGCGATTCCCGTGTGTCCTTCACGTCCCGCTTGTAGGCTACGCCCAGGAGGAGCACCCGCGCCCCCTTGACCGCCTTCCCTTCGTCGTTGAGGGCCGAGGCCACCTTGCGGGCCACGTATTCCGGCATGGCCGCGTTGACCTCGCTGGCCAGTTGGATGAAGCGGGCGTTGTAGTTCAGGGTCCGCAACTTCCACGAGAGGTAATGGGGGTCCACGGGCACGCAGTGGCCGCCCAGACCCGGTCCGGGGTAGAAGGGCATGAAGCCGAAGGGCTTGGTGGCGGCGGCGTCAATCACCTCCCAGACGTCCAGGCCCAGCCGGTCGCACATGAGGGCGATCTCGTTGACCAGGGCGATGTTCACGGCGCGGAAGGTGTTCTCCAGGAGTTTCACCATCTCCGCCGCCCGCGTGGACGAGACGGGGACGAGGCGCTCCACGATGCAGCCGTAGAGAGCGGAGGCCACCCGAAGGCAGGTCGGCGTGACGCCTGCGATGACCTTGGGGGTGTTGCGGATGGTGTAGTGGGGGTTGCCCGGGTCCACCCGCTCCGGGGAGAAGGCGACGAAAAGGTCCTCCCCCACGCGGAAACCGTTCCTGAGGAGCCGGGGCAGGACCACCTCCTCGGTGGTGCCGGGGTAGGTGGTGCTCTCCAGGACAATGAGTTGCCCAGCGCGCCCGTGGGCGGCGATGGCCTCCGTCGCGGCCACGATGTAGGAGATATCCGGGTCCCGCGTCTTGCTGAGGGGGGTGGGGACACAGATGCTCAGAGTGTCCAGGTCCCGCACGACGGCGTAATCCCCCGTGGCCCGCAGGCGGCCTCCCTCCACCAGAGGGGCGAGCCGCGCCGATGGGATGTCGGGGATGTAGGAGCGGCCGGCCAGGACCTCCCGCACGCGGTCCGGGTCCGTCTCAAGGCCGGTCACGGGGAAGCCGGCCTCGGCGAAGGCCACAGCCAGGGGCAGGCCCACATACCCCAGGCCCACCACGCCGACCCGGGCTTCCCGAACGGCGATCTTCTCCAGGAGTTCCTGAGCCCTCGCGCGCACCTCCTGGCCCCCCTATCCTCTGGGGAAAGCCTTCTCCCGCAGGAACTCCAGGACCACCCGGTCAATCAGGGCCCCCTTCTGCAGCCGCTCCTCCAGGTTCTCCACCCCTGCGCAATCAAAGAGGGCCTTGCGGGTGGCCTCGTCGTAGCGGCCGTGCGCGGGGCCCCTGTAGTAGCCCAGAGCGATGAGGATCTCCTGGAGTTCCCGGCAGGTCTCGCCTTCCAAGGGGATCAGGTCCTCCGGGCGCGTCTTCCCGAAGTAGAGGCGGTGCAGGTCCAGCAGGCGTGCCAGTTCCTGGACGGGCGTCGGGTGGTCGTCCACGCGGAGGTCTATGTAGCGGTCCAAGGTGCCACCGTAGGAGCCGCCCTCTCGCACCACCAGGAGCGCAGCCGACTGGCGGCCGCGGCGGTCGCCGCCCGCGGCGTCGCCGGCCAGGAGCGCGGCCAGGAGCCGCTCGGCCAGTTCCCCCCGTGTGGTCTGGAAGGCGCGGGCCATCTCCTGCACCACTTCGGGTCCGGCCAGGATGTTCCCCTGGCAGGTGAACCCCTCCCCCACGAAGTGGCCGGCCCAGGGGAAGCACTCCTTCCCGGTGTGGGCGGCGGCCCGGCCCTGGGCGTCCACCACCCCCACCTGGCGGTGCTCCCGCATGTCGTCCCCGTGGAGGAGGCGGGCCAGCGTCTCCTCTGCGGAGAGGCCCCGGGCCAGGAGGTCCAGGCCGTCCGGGCCGAAGGCCAGGTTGGCCCAGGCCTGGGTGGCGATCGCCCCCACGCCGGCCCTGGCCCAGGGCACGGCCGCCCCCACAGCCAGGAACTTGGAGGCCACGGCCACGCCCAGGTCGCCGTTCGCAGGGTCCAGGGCGACGATGGAGAAGGTGGCCACCAGAGGGTCTTTCCCATGAACCCTTTCCACGGTGTCTCCCTCCCTGCCAAACGCCCCACAAACCTCGCCTTTCAAGGCGAGGGACATGATAGCACAGGCGGGAGGGGGCGTCAATTCCGCGCTGTCGCTTACACGGAGCTGTCTCGTTTTTACAAAAGGGAAGGCTAGAACCGCTCTTCCCGGCGCAGGCACGCCTCCTGGCGTGCCTGCTACGGTCTGTTGCGGTTGCATCTTGTGTTGGTGAGTCGGGGACGCGGGAAGACCGACCTCTCCCATCCCCCAAGGTTCACCTCGCGGCATGAGACCACAAGGTCATCAGCCACCAACGCAAGGTGCAACCGAGTCAGATGCCTTCCCTGGTTGACGCCCTTCCTCCCCTGTGGTAAACTGGCCTCCACCAAATCCATGCCAAGGAAGGGACCATGCCCCCACAAGCCGAACTCCAGCGGGCCATGGCCGATGCTGTACGGCGCGCGCTGGAGGAGGACCTCGGCCCGGGCGATGTGACCAGCACCTGGACCCTCCCCCCTCACCAGCGCGCTCGAGGCACCTTCGTGGTCAAGGAAGAAGGGGTGATCGCCGGCCTCCTGGTGGCGCGGGAAGTCTTCCGCCAGTTGGACCAGGAGGTCGTCCTGACCCTGTGGGTGGAGGACGGCACGCCCGTCACGCCGGGCACCGCCGTGGCGGTGGTGGAAGGGCCTGCCATCCCCATCCTCAGCGGCGAACGGGCCGCCCTCAACTTCCTCCAGCGGATGTCGGGCATCGCCACGGCGACGCGCCGGTACGTGGAAGCGGTGAAGGGCACGGGCGCGGTCATCCTGGACACGCGCAAGACGGCCCCCGGCCTGCGCGCCCTGGACAAGTGGGCCGTCCGCCTGGGCGGAGGGCAGAACCACCGCCAGGGCCTCTACGACATGGTCCTCATCAAGGACAACCACATCGCTGCTGCCGGCAGCATCACCCGGGCGGTGGAGCGGGTGCGGGCCCACAACCGCGCTGGCCTGCCTGTGGAGGTGGAGGTCAAGACGCTGGCCGAACTGGACGAGGTCCTGGCCCTGGACCCTCCGGTGGACCGCATTATGCTGGACAACATGGACCTCCCGACCATGCGGGAGGCGGTGCAGCGTACGGCTGGGCGCATCCCCCTGGAGGCTTCCGGCGGGGTGAACCTGGAGACCGTCCGCGCCATCGCCGAGACAGGGGTGGACTACATCTCCGTGGGCGCGCTCACCCACTCGGTACGCGCCCTGGACATCAGCCTGGAACTGGAGCCGTGGGCCCCTTGAGGGGCTTGAGAGGGGTGGAGGGATGACGAGGTTTCCACAGTACGCGGGCCTGACGCAAGAGGAGGTGCTCCGGCGCATCGGGGAGGCCAAGGCAGCGCTGGGCCGCGATCTGGTCCTCCTGGCGCACCACTACCAGCGGGACGAGATCGTCGCCTTCGCCGACCACGTGGGCGACTCGCTGGAACTCTCGCGTGCCGCGGCAGCGGAGAGGGACGCCCGTTACATCGTCTTCTGCGGGGTGGACTTCATGGCCGAGACGGCGGCCATGCTCTGCGGTCCGCACCAGACCGTGCTCCTGCCGGCCCACGATGCCTCGTGCCCTATGGCGGCCATGGCCACGGCCGATGAGGCAGAGGCTGCTCTGCGCGCCGCGGCCGCGGCCTGGGGGGAGGAGGGCTTCGTCCCCATCACCTACCAGAACTCCCTGGCGGAGGTGAAGGCCCTCTGCGGGCGGTGGGGCGGGGCCGTCTGCACCTCGGCCAACGCCGGGCGCGTCTTCCGCTGGGCTCTGGACCAGGGGAAGCGGGTCTTCTTCTTCCCGGACCGGTGGCTGGGCCAGAACACGGCCTTGGCTCTGGGCATCCCGGAGGAGGAGATCGGTCTCTGGGACCCACGCCGGCCGGACGGCGGCCGGCCGGATTTCGCGCGGGCGCAGGTGGTGGTCTGGAAGGGGTTCTGCCACGTCCACACCTGCTTCACGGTGGAGCAGGTACGGGCCGTGCGGGTCCAGTACAGCCCCATCACCGTGGTCGTGCATCCGGAGTGTCCCACAGAGGTGGTCCAGGCTGCCGACCTGAATGGCTCCACATCCTTCATCCTGCGCACGGTGCGGGATGCGCCGCCGGGCTCCCGCTTCGCCATCGGGACGGAGGTCCACATGGTCCAGCGGTTGGCGCGGGACTACCCCGACCGCCTGGTGGTGCCCCTCTCGCCTTCCACCTGCAAGGCGATGGCCCGCATCACGCCAGAGGCGCTCCTGTGGGTGCTGGAGGGCCTGCGGGAGGGGCGCACGCCGGGCAAGGTCACCGTCCCGCCCGACATTGCCCACTGGGCCAACCAGGCCCTCGCCCGCATGCTGCAACTCTAGAAGGCAGTTAACCACAGAGAACACAGAGAGGACACAAAGGGTTATATGGAAAATGGTAGGATGTCTGGACAGGCAGATCCCCTGACCTACCGGGTCATCGGATGCGCGATGGAGGTGCACCGCAACCTGGGGCCGGGCCTCCTGGAATCCGCATACGAGCAGTGCCTTGCCCATGAACTGGCCCCTGCAGGGATTCCGTTCCAGCGTCAGGTCCCTCTGCCTGTAGAGTATAAAGGGCTAAGGTTGGACTGCGGTTATCGGTTGGACTTCCTGGTGGCTGGCCGGTTGGTGGTGGAACTCAAGAGCGTAGAACAGTTGCCCGATCTTCACACGGCCCAGGTGCTCACGTACATGCGGCTGGCCCATGCTTCTGTAGGCCTGCTGATCAATTTCAACGTGACGGTGCTCAAAGAGGGCATCCGAAGGTTTGTCCTTTGACTTTCTCTGTGTCCTCCGTGTTCTCGGTGGTTTGTTAAAGGGGCTGCCAACGATGGGGGCGGACCATTTGGAGCATGTGCTGACGGATATCCTGGTCATCGGCTGCGGGATTGCGGGCAGCGTGGCCGCACTCACCGCGGCCGAGGACCGGTCGCTGAGGGTCACAATCCTCACGGGGGCAGAGGAGCCCTGGGAGAGCAACACGTACTACGCCCAGGGCGGCATCATCGGCCGCGGGCCGAACGACAGCCCCGAACTTCTCAAGGAGGACCTCCTGCGGGCCGGCGACTACGTCAACCGGCCCGAAGCGGTGGACATCCTGGCCCGCGAGGGCCCGGACCTGGTGGAACGCTTCCTGGTCCAGCGGCTGGGGGTCCAGTTCGCCTCCTCTCCCCACGACACCCTGGAGTACATCCGCGAGGCCGCCCATTCCACCGACCGCATCCTGCACGTGGCCGACGCCACCGGCCGGGCCATTGAGGAGCGCCTCATCGCCGCGCTCCTGGAGCAGCCCAACATCCAGCTCCTCACACGCCACACCGCCGTGGACCTCCTCACGCCGGCCCACCACTCCCGCAACCCCCTGGCGGTCTACGACCCGCCCTCCTGCGTGGGCGCGTACGTCCTGGACCAGAACACGGGGCAGGTCCGGGCCTACCTGGCCCGCAAGACCATCCTGGCCACCGGGGGCCTCGGGCAGATCTACCTCCACACTACCAACCCTGAGCGGGCCCGGGGCGACGGGCTGGCCATGGCCGCCCGGGCCGGGGCGCGCATCATCAACGCCCAGTACGTCCAGTTCCACCCGACGGCCTTCTACCTGCGGGGGGCGCCGCGCTTCCTCATCTCCGAGGCCGTGCGGGGCGCAGGAGCCCGTCTGGTCAACGAGCGGGGCGAGGCCTTCATGCACCGCTACGACCCCTACTGGAAGGACCTGGCCCCCCGCGATGTGGTCGCGCGCAGCATCCATAAGGAAATGCTGCGCACCCAGTCCACCCGCGTCTACCTGGACCTCCGCTCGGCCATGCCCCCCGAGCGCATCCGGGAGCGGTTCCCCACCATCTACGCCCAGTGCCTGGAGTACGGGGTGGACATCACCAAGGAGCCGATCCCGGTGGTCCCTGCGGCCCACTACTTCTGCGGTGGCGTCTGGGTGGATGCCTGGGGGCGCACCAGCCTGGAACACCTGTACGCTGTGGGAGAGGTTTCCTGCACCGGTGTGCACGGGGCGAACCGGCTGGGGAGCGCCTCGCTCCTGGAGGGGCTGGTCTGGGGGCACCGGGCAGGCCGCCATGCCGCCCGCCACCTGGGGAACTGGCCCATCAACCCGGAGGACATCCCTCCCTGGCACGACACCGGCCTGGAGGAAGCCGACCCGGCCCTCATCCACCAGGACATGGTGACCATCCAGCACATCATGTGGAACTACGTGGGCCTGGTGCGTTCCACCCGCCGCCTCCAGCGCGCTCTGGACGACCTGACCAACCTCCAGCGGGAGATAGACCGCTTCTACCGCGCCACCCGCCTGACGGACGGTCTGGTGGGCCTGCGGAACGCGGTGCAGGCGGCCCTCATCGTGGCCCAGGCCGCCTGGGAGCACAAGGAAAGCCGCGGCTGCCACTACCGGGAGGATTGATCCGGCCGGCTTGCTCTGCTAAAGGGCCCGGTGTAGAATGTAAAAAGGTGAAAAGCCTTTGGAGGACTACGATGGACCGAGATGAGGTCCTGCAGATCTTGGCCCGGTTCTGGGAGCGCAGGCAGGGTGAGTTTGGCATTATCCGCCTGGGCGTCTTTGGCTCTGTGGCCAGAGGAGAACCCTCCCTGTCAGGCGACGTGGACGTAGTGGTGGAGATCGCCCAGCCTGATCTTCTGACTTTGGTGGCCATCAAACAGGAACTGGAAGAGATGTTGGGGAGGCCGGTGGACATCGTGCGCTACCGGGACCGCATGAATCCCTTCCTTAAGCGCCGGATTGAGCAGGAAGCCATCTATGTATGACAAGGCTTTGGCGCGGGAGATCTTGCGGCAGATTCTCTACGCTGCACATACTGTGGTTCGGCGGTTTGCTGCCATCTCCAGCCCTGGGGACTTCCCGTCTTCAGAAACAGGCCGAGAGAAGTTAGATGCGATTTGTATCCAACTCATCGCCATCGGAGAGGGGGTCAAACAGTTGGACAAGGTGACGGGCGGCACATTGTTGCCCCGGTACCCTCAGGTGGAGTGGAAAACGGGTCATGGGGATGCGGGACGTGCTGAGCCACCACTACTTTGACCTTGATGCCGAGGTGGTGTACAGCGCCTGTGCGCACCATGTCCCGAAACTGATGCAGACTGTTGAAGCCATGCTTGCAGAGTTGGCAGAGGATTGAGTGCAACCCGCGCCCCTGTGCCAGCGGGCCGGGAAAGAGGAGGCCCCAGATGCCCGTGAGAGTCCTGGTGGCCTATGCCACCAAGTATGGAGCGACAGCGGAGATCGCTGAGAAGATCGGCGCGACCTTGCGGGAGGCGGGCCTCCAGGCTGAGGTGCTCCCCGTGGACCAGGTGGGCGACCTCACCCCTTACCAGGCCGTGGTCCTCGGAAGCGCGGTCTATGCCGGCCAGTGGCGCAGGGAGGCTGCCGCCTTCCTCAAGGCCCATGAGGAGGCCCTGGCCCAGCGGCCGGTCTGGCTCTTCTCCAGCGGCCCCCTGGGGGAGGGCGATCCGGTCCAACTTATGAAGGGCTGGCGCTTCCCCGAGGCCCTGCAGCCCATCGCCGACCGCATCGCACCGCGTGACATCGCCTTCTTCCACGGGGCCCTGGACCCCGACAAACTCAGCCTGGGGGAGAGGTTGCTCCTCCGCGCCCTCAAGGCCCCCGCCGGCGACTACCGGGATTGGGAGGCCATCGCTGCCTGGGCCGCGGCCATCGCCACTGCCCTGAAAGAGGGGCACGGAGGGACCCCCCGGGCGTGCGACGGATGAAGCCCTGACCTGGGAGGGGCCTCTGTGCCGCGTCGGAAGGGCATCGCGGTCGTATGGATCCTGGCCCTCTGGAGCCTTGGCCTGGCCCTCGGAGGAGGGCATGCTGGGGCCGGCTTCCAACTTCTGCAGAACCCTGGCTTTGAGCAGGGGACGGTGGCTTGGTCTTACTGGCCCAACGAGGCCACCTTCTCGGTGGTCACCTCCCCTGTGCACAGTGGGGCACGGGCAGCCCTGCTCAACCGCCCTCAGAGTCCCGGCCCAGCCTACATCTACCAGGACGTGGCCGTCTCCCCAGGCAACACCTACATCCTGAGCGGTTGGGGCTGCCTGAACGACCCACAGGTGCTCTACCTCCGCCTCCAGGTGGAGTGGCGCAACGCCAGCGGCCAGGTCCTGCGCACCGACCAGACGACCCTCACCAGCGAGAGCACGGCCTATCAGTTCCTGACCCTGGGCCGGCAGGTAGCCCCCTCCGGCGCGGCCACGGCCCGGGTCCAGGCCTACGCCTACTTCGCCGTGTCCAATGCAGGGAACCCTCCCCTCTTTGACGACCTCTCCTTTACCCTGGAACCACCCCCCGCACCGACCCGCACTTCCACCCCTCTGGCCGACACGGTCCGCCTGAACGAGTTCCTGCCCGCGCCCCAGGCCGTGGACTGGAACGGCGATGGACAGGCCAACGCGGACGACGAGTGGATAGAACTCTACAACCTGGGAACGCAGCCGGTGGACCTCGGCCAGTGGATGCTGGACGACGTCGCAGACGGAGGGACCAGCCCTTACCGCATCC
>JBMFPD010000118.1:0-9417 GCA_049969295.1 Anaerolineae bacterium
CTACCGTGTCCCCAACCCCCTGGAGTACGGCGTGGTCATCACCGACGGGGAGGGGCGCATCACCCAGTTCCTGGAGAAGCCCTCCTGGGGCGAGGTCATCTCCGACACGGTCAACACTGGCATCTACGTCCTCCAGCCCGAGGTGCTGGAAGACGTGCCCCCGGACGAGCCCTTTGACTTCGCCAAGGACCTCTTCCCCATCCTCCTGAAGCGGGGCGCGCCCCTGTACGGCTACGTCGCCTCCGGCTACTGGACCGACATCGGCAACATCCAGGAGTACATGCGGGCCTGCGAGGACCTGCTGGAGGGACGCGTCCATCTGGACCCGCCGGGGGAGCCGCTGGACACCTCTGTGTGGGCCGGTGGCGAGGTGGAGATCGCCCCGGACGCCCGCCTCTACGGACCGATCTACCTGGGCGATGGGGTGAAGATCAAACAGGGCGTGGTCATCCACGGGCCGGCGGTGGTGGACGATTCCACCATCGTGGACAACTTCGCCCATCTGGACCGCAGCATCGTCTGGTGGAACTCCTACGTGGGGGAATCGGCCGAACTGCGGGGCACCATCGTCTGCCGCCAGGTGAGCATCAAGTCCAAGGTGGTGACCTTTGAGGGCGCGGTCATCGGCGACGGGACGATGGTGGATGAGGGCGCGGTCATCCACGCCGGGGTGAAGATCTGGCCGGGCAAGGTGGTGGAGGCCGGCGCGACGGTGAAGTCCAGCATCATCTGGGGCAGCCAGGGTCGCCGCACCCTCTTCGGCCGCTACGGGGTCACCGGCCTCGTCAACGTGGACCTGACGCCGGAGTTCGCCGCCAAACTGGGAGCGGCCTTCGGCGCCACGTTGCCCAAAGGCTCCACAGTGACCATGAACCGCGATCCCCACCGCAGCCCCCGGATGCTCAAGCGCGCCATCATCGCTGGCCTGCCTTCGGCCGGCGTGCACGTCCTGGACCTGCGCACCATGCCCATCCCCGTGGCCCGCTACTTCACCCGCACCAGCGGCGCGGCCGGGGGCGTCCACGTCCGCCTCTCCCCCTACGACCAGCGGGTGGTGGACATCCGCTTCATGGACAGCCAGGGCCTCAACCTGAGCAAGAGCGCCGAACGGAACATTGAGCGGGTCTTCTTCCGGGAGGATTTCCGGCGCGTCTACCTGGATGAGATCGGGACCATTGAGTACGCCCCCCTGGTCGTGGAGCGGTACCGGGAGGGGTTCCTGAAGACGGTGGATGTGGAGCGCATCCGCGCCCGCCAGTTCCGCGTGGTCGTGGACTACGCCCACGCGCCCAACTCCCTGGTCCTGCCGGACATCCTCAACGCGCTGGGAGTACGCCAGGTCCCCCTCAACGCCCGCATTGACGAGAGCAAGATGTCCGTGCCCCAGGAGGAACTGGACCAGGCGCTCCAGCAACTGGCCGTCATCACCGGAGCGCTGGGGATGGACCTGGGCGTGCGCCTGGACGTGGGCGGGGAGAAGGTCTTCTGGGTGGACGATAAGGGCGTCCTGATGGACCCGAGGGTCGCATCCCTGGCGATGGTTGACCTGGTCCTTCGCTGCAAGGGGGGCGGTGTGGTGGCCGTGCCGGTCACTGCGCCCAACGCCTTTGAGCAGGTGGCCGCGGCCCACGGCGGACGGGTCCTGCGCACCAAGGCCGACTTGCACGCCCTGATGCAGGCGGCAACCCAGGAGGGGGTCATCCTCGCCACCGACGCCAACGGGCATTACCTCTTCCCGGACTTCCTGCCCGCGGCCGATGGAATGATGGCCATCGCCCGCATGCTGGAATACCTGGCTGTCCAGGAGACCACCCTCTCCGCCGTGACGGCCCGCCTGCCGGCCTTCCACATGGCCGTCCGTACGGTCCCCTGCCCCTGGGAGGCCAAGGGCAAGGTGATGCGCCTCCTGAACGAGCAGTTCAAGGAGTACCGGTCCGATAGCCTGGACGGGGTGAAGGTCTTCCTCCAGGAGGACGAGTGGGTCCTGGTGCTGCCGGACCCGGACAACCCTCGCTTCTACCTGTACGCCGAAGCGCCCAACGACAAACTGGCCCAGGACCTGGCGGAGAAGTACAGCCGCGTGGTCCAGAGCCTGCAGGAATGAAGGGCATGTACCCGGTCCTCTTCCGCCTGGGGCGGACGTCCATCTACACCTACTCGGTCCTCCTGGACCTGGGCCTTCTGTGCGCCCTGGCCTGGGTGTGGGGGCGCGGCCGCGCCCGCTTCGGCCGTGAGGCGGGCGGGTGGCTCCTGGATGCCTTCCTGGCCGTGGCCGTGGGCGGGCTCCTGGGGGGACGCCTGGGGCACGTGGCCTTCCGCTGGGACTACTACCAGGCCCACCTGAGGGAGGCCTTGGCGGTCTGGCGGGGAGGGCTTTCCTTCCTGGGGGCCCTCGGTGGCGGGTTCCTGGCCCTGGTGGCTTTCTGGCTCCTCAGCTGGAGGCGCAGGCCGGGGCGCGCCACCCTCTGGAACGTCCTGGACCTGGCCGCGCCGGCCGTGGCACTGGGCGCGGCGTTCGGGTGGGCGGGATGCCTGGCCTCCGGCGCGGCCTACGGGGCCGCGGGGGAGGGGCCTTTCTCCCTCCTCCTGCCGGACCTCTACGGCCTCCGCGCCGTCCGCTGGGCCGTGCAGCCGCTGGGCATTGCCTGGAGCCTCGTGGTCTTCGGGCTGCTCCTCTTCCTGGAGCGGCGCCTTCCCCGCCCCGGGACGCTGTTCGCCGCGTTCCTCACCCTGTACCTGGGCGGCTGGGCCCTTCTGGAGCAGGTCCGCGGCGATGAGACGGCCTACCTCGGAGTGTGGCGGGCTGGGCAGGTCCTGGCTTCTCTGGGCGCCCTGGCAGGCGTCTTCCTCCTCGCGGTGCGGCGGCCCTGGAGGCGGGAACCCCTTCCCCCAGGCCCAGCGGAGGGTGCTAGGGCACCATGAACGGCGAGACGCTCCCCATCCAGGAGGGGCTGGAGATCCCCCTTTCGGAACTGACCTTCCGCTTCAGCCGCAGCGGAGGCCCTGGCGGGCAGCACGTCAACCGCAGCGAGACCCGCGTGGAACTCCTGTTTGACGTGGCCCATTCCCCCAGCCTCTCGGAGGCGCAGCGGGAGATGCTTCTGCGCAACCTCGCCCCCTACCTGGACCGCCGGGGCGTCCTGCACCTGGTGAGCAGCGCCTCCCGGAGCCAGCACGAGAACCGAAAGGAAGTGCTGGAGCGCCTGGCGCGCCTCCTGCGGCAGGGCCTGAAGCGCCCGCGCAGGCGCATCCCCACCCGGCCCCATCCTGGTGCAGTGGCCCGCAGGCTGGAGGCGAAGCGGCGCCGGAGCGCCCTGAAGCGGCAGCGCTCCTACCCCGACTGGGAGTGAGGCACACTTAAGGAGGGACACCCGTGGGACTTCCGCCATCCGCCTTGCATTTCGCTGGCTGCCTCGTCGGGCAAGCCCTAGGCGACGCCCTGGGCTTCCCCGTGGAGGGGACCCCGCCCGGGACCTGCCAGCAGTACGTGGAGGAGGTCCTGCGGAGCGGCCGCGCCGCACAAGCGCACCGCTTCGGCTACCCGCCCCTCCAGTACACCGACGACACGCAACTGGCCCGGGAACTCATGCGGAGCCTGGTGGAACGCCGCGGCTTTGACCCGGAGGACTACGCCGCGCGCATCGCCACCATCTTCCGGGAGGACCGCATTGTGGGGCGCGGCCGTGCCACCGACCAGGCGGCCCGCCGCCTGAACCGGGGCATCCCCTGGGACCAGGCTGGCACGCCGCCTCCCTCCGCGGGCAACGGCACGGCCATGCGCGCTGCCCCTGTGGGCCTCTTCTACTGGAACGACGAGGAGGCTATGCTCCGCGCCGCCCACCTGCAGGGCTTCATCACCCACCAGGACCCCCGCTGCTCCGCCGGCTCCATCGCCATCGCCGGCGCGGTGTGGCTCGCCCTGCGCATGCGCCCCTTGGACGCCCGGGCTTTTGCCGGGCAACTGGCCGCCTGGACCCGGTCCTGGGACCCCCACCTCGCCGAGGGCCTCCTGCGCCTGCCGGCCTGGGCGCAACTCCCCCCTGAGGAGGCGGTGAAGTCCATCGGGCGGGTGGGCATGGAGCCGAGGTACTGGGACCTGGAGGGCTGGCAGGGCATTTCCCCCTTCGTCACCACCAGCGTCCTCTGGAGCCTCTACGCCTTCCTGCACAGCCCGGACGACTACTGGGCGACGGTCTGCACGGCCATTGCTGTGGGGGGCGACGTGGACACCACGGGGGCCATGGCTGGCGCGGTGAGTGGGGCCTACCTGGGCCTCTCATCCCTGCCGGAGGACTTGGCCCGCGGGGTGAACGACAGGGGGAGCTGGGGCTACGAGGACCTGGTGCGCCTGGCGGAGGCGTGCTACAGGGTCGCGGTAGACGCGCAGGGGCAGGACCCTGTCCCGCCCAGCCCCTGACAATGGACATCGCGAGCGTTTGCGGGGAGTATGGAACCTCCCTCGTTGCCACTTCACTGCAGGAGGAACGACCGACATGCCCGATCTAGGCGCTATTGGCCCTGACCTGGACGACCTCCCGGCGATGCAGGCCCTGGACCCTCAGGGGATGCTCCAGCAGATCCGGTCCCTGCCGGCGCAGTGCCGCCAGGCATGGGAGGCTCTGGAGGGCTGGGACCTTCCCCAAGGCTACCGCAGCCCCAGGGCTGTCGCCATCGCCGGCATGGGCGGCTCGGCCATCGGCGGGGACCTCCTCCGCACCTGGGCCGAGCCGGTGGCTCCGGTGCCCATCGTCGTGGTACGGGACTACCGGCTGCCAGCCTGGGTGGGCCCGGAGACGCTGGTGGTGGCTTCCAGTTACTCCGGCGAGACGGAGGAGACCCTCGCCGCCTTCCAGGAGGCCATCCAGCGCGGGGCCCGGGTTGTGGCGCTGACCACTGACGGCCGCCTGGCGGAGTGGGCCGAGGCGCAGGGCGTCCCCCTGGTGCGGATGGGGCACCGCTCCGTGCCCCGGGCGGCCCTGGGGGCGTCCTTCGTCTCCCTCCTGGGCATCGCCCACCGGGCGGGCCTCGTGCCAGACCCGCGGCCGGACCTGGACGGGGCCCTGGCGGAGATGGAGCGCCTCCGGGAGGAGGTGGACGCGGCCGTCCCCGAGGACCGGAACCTGGCCAAGCGCCTGGCCCGCGCTCTCCACGGCCGCCCGGTCGTCATCTGCGGGGCGGAGCACCTGCGGGAGGTCGCCCGCCGCTGGAAGGGGCAGTGCAACGAGAACGCCAAGGCCTGGGCGTTCCATGAGGAGCTCCCGGAGTTGCACCACAACTCCGTCCTGGCCTACGAAGGTGACCCCTGCGTCAACCGGCTGATGGCCGTGGTGCTGTTGACCTCGCCCCTCTACCATCCCCGGAACCGCCTCCGCTTCCAGGCGACAGAGATGCTCCTGGAGCGCTACGGCGTGGCCCACTTCCGGGTGGAGGCGCGGGGGACATCCCGCCTGGCCCAGATGCTCACCGCACTGTATGTGGGGGATTACGTCAGTTTCTACCTGGCCGTCCTCTACGGCCAGGACCCCACGGCCATGGGCACCATCACCTATCTCAAAGAGGTGCTGAGGAGCGCGTGAGCGTGGAGGCGCAGCGAGGCGTTCTGCGCACTGGCCCCTGCGCCTGAACGGTGCAGGACGGGCTCACCCCTCCCGCTCGCGCAGGAGGGCCTGGTAGCGCCTCCCAACGGTGAGCGCGTCGGCGTGCCCCAGGAAGACCAGGCAGGGGAAATCCAGGCACAGCCCGCAGTGCTGCAGCCCCCGGTCCTGGACGCAGCAGGCCCACAGGGCGCAAGAAGGGGCCTCGGGCGCGTCGCCCCGCTGGGGGCAACCAGCGCAGGGGTCAGGGATTTCCTCGGGGATCGTCCGTCCACACGGCGCGCGCTTCGCCCGCATGGAGGTCCTCCCTCCGAAGGGGTCCCCTCCCGCTCCTCCCTACGCCACGTACAGGGCCAGCCCCCCCGCCAGGAGGAGGAAGAGGCCCGCCGTGGCCAGTTTGATGGTGGACGTATGGCGGCTCAGGAAGATGGTGAGCCGCTCGGAACTGGTGCCCAGGTAGGCCAGGATGAAGACCACCACCAGGGGCAGGATGAAGACCAGGTTGTAGAGGAGCAGGTAGGCGAAGGCTCTGGCGCGCATGGCCGGCACCCCCAGGACGAAGAGGATGGTCGGCAGGTAGACCTGCCCCGTGCAGGCGAGTTCAATCAGCGAGACGACGAAGCCGGTCACCAGCGCGCTCAGGGCGAAGGCCCGCACGTTCATACTCTCCCGCACCACCCGGTTGACCCAGCGGCGCAGGCGCAGGGGGAGCCGCAGGCGCATCTCCTCTGCCTGGCCCCGCCTCGCCTTGAAGTAGTCGCTCAGGCTCAGGCCGGCCAGGACGAGGCACAGGACCGCCGTCGCGCCGTAGATCCACTTCCCCAGGGTCTTGAGGAAGGGGAGTTCCGCCAGGAACTTCAGGAGGCCGACGCCCACCAGGAGGTAGGTGGCGAAGACGCCCAGCGCGAAGGCCCCTCCCACGAAGAGGATATCCCGCCCCTTCCGGCCAGTCAGGGCCAGATAAGAGATGAAGAGGATCAACGTGGCGAAGGCGCAGGGGTTGAGGCCGTCCACCAGCGCGGCCAGAGCCACGGTCAGGGTGCCCATGGAGCGGAACCGCTCCACAATGCGGCTGGCGGCCTGCTGTTCCTTCTGGGGGTCCCAGTCCTTCCAGCGGGCCTCCGCGCCCGTGGGAGCGTATTTCTTGATGAGGGCTTCTATGTTCCTGAGGGTCGCGTCCTCCCCCAGGAGGTAGTCGTTGCCGATGAAGACGATGGGCGTCAGGAGGCGCTTGGAGGGCGGGAGGCCGTACTGGTCGCAGAGCCACTCGTTCAGGGCCGCGTGTTCCTGGATGTCAAAGACGTCGGCCTGGAGTTGTGGGTAGAGGCTCTTCAGGTAGTTGATGTCGTAGGTGACACGGTCGCACTCGCGGCACCCCACCTCGTAGAAGTAGGCCATGGCGATGGGTTTGACCTCTGGGGTTGGAGAGGGCGTGGCGGCCGGCGTCGCCTGGGCCTGTGGCGTTGGGGAGGGCTCCCCTGGGGCTGGGCCCGGCGTCGCCTGGACCAGGTACTCGCGGGGGATGGGCAGGTCCACACCCCCCTGGGCCAGGTAGCGGTCAATGGCCCCTTCCAGGTACTGGCGGATCATGTTGGCCCCGAGGAACAGTTCCTCGCCCACGAGGATGGCCGGCACGGCGCCACGCTGGTTCTCCGGGAGCCCGGCCTTCTCCCCAATGGCCAGGAGGAGACCGTAGGAGGCGGGGTCCTGCACGTTGAGGGCGTAGACCTCAATGCGGTCCCTGTATTTGGCGTCCAGGATGGGGAAGTAGTTGGTGATGATATCGTGGCAGTGGGGGCAGGTGGGCGAGTAGAAGAAGAGCATACGCACGACGCCTGGTCCTCCCTTTGTGGGCGAAGGGGCCGCGCTCGGGGTTGGCACGGAGGTGGAGACCGCCGCCACAGGAACACGCTCTGGAGACAGAGCCGCTACTGGCTGGCCGACCTGTCCTGCCAGCGCAAGCAGAAGCAACGCCAGACCCAGAAGAGGTAGGGTGTGTCTCAAAGGGGTCCCTCCATGCAAAAGTATATATACCTCCAGGCGCTGGGGATTATAGCACAGGGCCCTTCTCTGTGCAATGTGCCGTGCCCTTGCTATCAGGGCTGACTCATTTTTTGGTAGAACTCTGGCGGCCTTCTGGCACGGCAGACCGTAGGTCACGCCTCCTGGCGTGCCTCTGCGCCGGGAAGAGCGGTGATAGCCTTCCCTTTTGTATTGTAAACGAGAAGCCGTGCCCTTGCGATCCGCCTTCACTGCCTCGTGCGGCGCGGCCTCGCTCCCCAGGCCAGGGCCAGCGCAGCGGCCAGGGCCAGGCCACCGGCCAGGAGGAAGGCATCCCGCCAGAAGCGCAAAGGGAACAGGCGGATCAGGGTGTCGGAGTAGGCGAAGAGCCAGGTGTCTCCCTCAAAGAAGAGGCGGTGGAAGAGGACGAAGAGGGGGCCGAAACTTCCGAGGGCGACGAGGACCACCAGGCCCAGGAGGGCCACGGTCAGCCAGCCGCCGCGGGCCAGGCCCTGGCGGAACTCCCGGCACCACCGCCCCCGCCAGGCCCAGGCCCCCAGGAGGGCCAGGGCCGCCCACGCGCCCAGCCACACGCGCAACGCGCCCCGGACCAGACGCTTGGTGTCCTCCAGGTGGTGCAGTTCCCGGGCGTCGTAGAGGGGGGTGCCGTCGTCAAAGCGCAGGTCCGTGAGGAAGGAAGGGCCGGCATCGTTGAGGAGGTAGGCGAGGGTCGGCAGGGCCCAGCGCAGCCGGTCCTCCAAGGTGAACCCGTAGGGGTCCGGCGGGAAGCCCGGCGTGCGGTACTCCCAGTGGAGGAAGGCTGGGGTGAGGAGAAGGCGGACTGCGGTGAGGGTGAGGGCCACGGGCACGAGGACCGTCACGGCCCAGCCCAGGATGCGGGGGAGCAGGGTGGATTTGCCTTGCATGGAACCTTCCCTCCTGCGGATGCCCTCCCTTTTGCTCCAGGGTGAGGTCTTGGTCTCCGTGGGCGTGCGGTGTGCAGCGGTTGCCGCGCCCTCAGGCCCTCAGGGCCAGGAGTTCGTAGATCGGCTCTGGCGTCTGCCGTCCCTTGAGGAGCACGGGGTCCAGGGCCCGGACTTCGGCGGCCTCGCCCAGGCGCAGGTAGGCGCGGCGGCTGAGGAGGATCTGGCCCGGGCCGGCCAGTTCCTGGAGACGTTTGGCCAGGTTCACGCAGTCGCCCACGGCGGTGTAATCCATCAGGCGGGCCATGCCGATGTTCCCCACGACGGCCTCGCCCACGTCAATCCCCACACCGAAGTGGAGCCGCAGCGGTTCGGCCAATCCCTGCACGTAACGCTCCACCTGGTCCCGCAGGCGCAGGGCAGCGCGGGCGGCGCGCAGGGGGTGGTCGGCCTGGGGAAGCGGCGCGTTGAAGAGGGCCATCAGGCCGTCGCCGGTGAACTTGTCCAGCGTCCCTTCCTCCTCCAGCACGGCCTCCCCAGCCAGGGAGAGGTACTGGTTCAGGAGGTCCACCAGCGTTTCAGGGGCCAGCCGTTGGCTGAGGGCCGAGAAGCCCCGCAGGTCGGCGAAGAGGACTGAGACCTCCTGGCGGACGCCGCCCAGCCGCACCTCGGCCTCGGCCTGTACCAGCCGTTCCACCACCCGCGGCGCGACATAGCGGGCGAAGGTCTGCTGGATGCGCTCCCTGGCCTGACGTTCCCGCGCCTGGGCCTCCTCCAGGCGGCGGCGCTCCGTCAGGTCCTCCAGGACGATGGCCACGCCCCCGCCGTTGAGCCGCTCCGGGCCAGCCCCCAGGGGCGAAAGGAGCAGGCGCAGCCACAGGACGCCCCGGGTCGCGGAC
>JBMFPD010000119.1:0-9409 GCA_049969295.1 Anaerolineae bacterium
GTCGGGCAGTACGGACAGGCGACAGAATAGACCGCGTATGTCATCGGGAACCTTCTCCGGGGAAGTTTCCCCATGCCCCTCGCGTCCTTTGTGGTGGAATCCCCCGGAAGGGCAGGTCGCGGATGGCCTGCCCCTTTAGCGCCCGGCGAGGAAGAGGGCCCGGAGGAAGGCCCTCTGCGCCGCCAGGGCCTTCGCCACCGCCTCCGGGCTGCCGGAGGATACGGGCGCTGTGACCTTGAAGAGGATGGTCCCTTCGCCAGGTGCGCGCTCGCGGCTGGGCCACAGGTAGAAGTACAGCACCGAGTGCCACACGTCCCCTTTCCGGGCCAGGAGGTGCATGGCCCAGAGTTCCCCCTGCCCCAGGGGGACCTGCTCCGACTGCATCTCCGTGCGCCAGCCGTCGGCCGTGTAGCAGATCTGGGGTGGATGGAAGGAGCGGACCTCCCGGCTCCCCAAGAGGCTCAGCCAGAGGAGCGCACCGTCCCCCCGGCGGTACTGGCGGAAGAGGTACTGCTCCGGCTGGAGGAGGAGGTAGACCTCCAGGTTGTCCTGGGGAACGTCCTCTCCCGTCCACTCCCCGAGGCGCAGGGGGATCTGGCCCCAATCCGCACCCAGGCGGAGGTCAAAGGCCGCCACGACCTCCCGCTCCTGGGGCGTGGCCTGCCAGGTCTCCAGGTCGGCCACGAAGGTGTAGCCAGGGACCTGGGGCGCGCTCTTCTCCCGGCCCTGCAGCCACAGGCTGAAGAGGGCCGCCGCCAGGAGCACCACCGCCAGGCTCAGAGATCGGACCGCAGGTCGCGACATCCCATCCCCCAGGCCAGGGCGAGGAGGGCCGCCACCCCCACCACGAAGAAAAGGGGGCTGGAGACAGTGTGGAAGGTGCCCAGGGCCGCATCCGCCCCCCAGAGATGGGCCACGGTGAGGAGCGCCGCCACCCGCAGCGCGTTCGTGAGCCACGCCACGGGGACCGCGGCCAGGAAGGTCATGGCGCGTCCCCAGGAAGGTCCTGCCAGGCTCCAGGCAGCCAGCGCCCCCAGCGCGGCCATGGCCACGATGGACCGCAGCCCGCTGCAAGGAGCCCCCACTGTGAGCGCGCAGTTCTCCAGGGCTACCTCCCCGCCGGCGAAGGTCGCTGGCACCCCCCACAGGCGCGCCAGGCCCGCTGCAGCACGGGCCGAGGCCGCCTGCAGGGGGAAGGCCAGCCGCTCCGTGAGGGGAAGGGGCACCGCCAGCGTGCAGAAGGCCAGAGGAAAGGCGGCAGCCCGGAGGGCGGGCCAGCCGCCCCACCAGAGGGCCAGGCCCGCCAGCGAAAGGAGGAGCATGCAGGCCGAGAGGTACGGCGCTCGCAGCACCTGGGCCCAGAGGTGCCCTCCCAGGCCCGCAGCCAGCACCGGCAGCCCGGCCCACGAAGGCTCACGCCCAGCACGGCGGAGGCCCCGCCAGGCCAGCCCCCCCGCCACCGCCACCACCAGGGGGCCGTGGGTGTAATACTCCCCCGTCCACCACTGGTGGACCAGCCATGTCCCCGTGCCGGCGAAGAGCCAGACCCCCAGAGCCCCTGCCACGGCCAGGGCGAGGCCCTGGAGCCACCCTGTCCCTCGCTCGTGGCCTTCCTTCACGTTGCGGCTCTACCCTTCGTCTCCAGCCCCACCCCCTGAACCCTTCCTCGTGCACGAAGGGGGTTGGGGGAGGGGTCCGCGGCCGCTCCGTCGAGAAGCCGCTGCGCCCCAGCACTGGCCACGCACCGCGAATCCGTGCAATCCGTTCCCGAAACCCGCTGACAGCCTCCCCCTGGGCAGGCGCAAGGTCCGCCCCTACTTCTTCCGGGGCAGCCGGTATCCCAAGCGGCGGAGTTCCGGCTCTCGCTTCCGCCAGTTCTTGCGCACCTTCACCCACAGGTCCAGGTAGACCGGCGCTTCCAGATAGGCTTCAATGGCCAGCCGCGCGTCCTGGCCGATGCGCTTGAGCATCTGGCCCCCCTGCCCGATGAGGATGCCCTTGTGGGTCTCCTTCTCCACGTAGATGGTGGCCTCAATGTAGGTCTTTCCGTCCGGCCGCTCCTTGAACTGCTCCACCACCACAGCCACGCCGTGGGGCACTTCCTGCCAGGTGTGGTGGAGGACCTGCTCCCGGATGAGTTCTGCCACAACGAAGCGGTCGTTCTGGTCCGAGATCTGGTCGGGAGGGAAGTAACGTGGTCCCTCGGGCAGGAGTTCCACCACCCGCTCCAGGAGTTCGGGGCACCCCTCCCCGGTCAGGGCCGAAATGATGAACCCCTCCCGGAAGTCCCCCAGCCGGCGGTAGGCCTCCACCCGCTCGTCCCGCCAGCGCAGGTCCAGGAGGTCCCCCTTGTTCATCACCAGGATGGCCGGGGCCTTCGTCCGCTCCCGCAGGAACTGGGCAGCCAGTTCGTCTTCAGGGGTGGGCGGGACGGAGATGTCCACCAGGAAGAGGACCAGGTCTGCGTCCACCAGGGCAGAAGCGGCCTGGTCCATCATGTACTCGCCCAGGAGGTGGCGGGGCTGGTGCAGGCCGGGCATGTCCACGAAGATGACCTGTGCGTCCGGCCGGGTGAGGATGCCCAGCAGGCGGTTGCGGGTGGTCTGGGGCTTCTCGGAGACGATGGCGACCTTCTCGCCCACGAAGCGGTTCAGGAGGGTGGACTTGCCCACGTTGGGGCGTCCAGCCAGCGCCACGAAGCCGGACCGGTGCCCCTCGGGCAGGGTCTCCTCCAGAGGCAGGGGGGCAAGTTCTTCCCCAGAAGGGCCTTCTTGAAAGGCGTTCTCGTCGTCACGCATGGGTGTTCCCCTGATCCGTGGTCTGTGAAGGCACCGCCCTTACCCCGGGGATTGAAGGGAGGTCACCCCAGGCGGAAGGGGCTGAAGTCGGTATCGTAGTCGTAGTAGTCCTCTTGCTCCGCGGCCTTGAGCCAGCGCACAATGGCGTAGGTCACCGGCGTGGCGGCGATCTCCAGGCCGGTCTTGAAGAGGTAGTTGCTGACGATGACCGAGGCGAGCAGGCTCCACGGGAGGATCCCACCGAAGGCGATGCAGACGAAGAGGAGCGTGTCCACGAACTCCCCCACCATGGTGGAGCCGATGGTGCGCGTCCAGAGCCAGCGGCCGCGGGTCCAGATCTTCATCTTAGCCAGGGTGTAGGAGTTGGAGAACTCCCCGGCGAAGTAGGCGATGAGGCTGCCGGCCACGATACGGGGCGTCACCCCCAGGATGGCCTCGTAGGCTGCCTGATGGGGCCACTGGGGGTCTGGCGGCAGCCAACCCACCACCGCCAACGTCACCGCCATCAGCAGGGCGCAGCCGAAGCCGGTCCAGATGACTTCCCGCGAGCGGCGGTAGCCGTAGACCTCCGTCAGGATGTCGCCGAAGATGTAACTGACGGGGAAGAGGATGGTCCCCCCGTCAAAGGTGAAGGGCCCCAGGTCCAGGATCTTGCTGGAAGCCACGTTGCTGATGAGGAGGACAGCGACGAAGACGGCCATGACGAAGGGGAAGTAGCGGTACTCACGGCGTGCCGCGCGGGACGTCGTGGTCATGTGCGCTCCTCCACACCGGCCCAGAGGCGGCAGAAGGCACACAGCCCCTCGGCCGAGGTGGGCTGGCCGCACTGCCGGCAGGGTTGCAACGTCTCCCGTGCCTCATCCCGGAAGAGGAGTTCGCCCCGCTCCCGTGCCCGCAGGAAGTTCGTGTAGAAGTGCCGCTTGGCCCCCGGCGAACGCTCCTCCACCTGGTTCAGGATTTCCTTGTAGAAGAGGCTCTTGGCCCCCACAGCGTAGGGGCATTCGTCGTAGATGTAGTCAATCCCCCGCACCAGGGCATAGGCGGCCATCTCCCGCTCGTAGAGAGTGCAGAGGGGTTTCACCTTGCGGGCCAGGCCTGGCTGGTCGGCCGGCAGGACCGGTGCCTGCCGCTGCAGGTACCCCACGCTCCACTGGAGGACGTTCCCCAGGAGGACCGCTGCCTCGTCGTCCAGGTTGTGGCCGGTGGCGATGACGTCGTACCCCCCATCCCGGGCGACGCGGTTCATGATGTGCCGCTTGATGAGGCCGCAGACGGAGCAGGTCTTGTGCCGGCGGTGGCGGCGCGCCGCCACCTGAGGGACCGACTCCCCATACCGCTCTGGGACCGACTCCACGTGCAGCGTCGCGCCGCGGGCCCGGGAGAAGGCCTCGGCCTTCTCCTGGGAGAGGCGCGAGTAGCCCCCTTCAGCGATGCCCAGGTCAATGTAGAGGCCATCGGCCCGGTAGCCCAGGGCCAGGAGCACATCCCAGAGGGAGAGGCTGTCCTTGCCCCCCGAGACGGCCACCAGGATGCGGTCCTGGGGGCCGAACATGCGGTACCGGCGGATGGTCTCCGCGACCTGTTCCTGCACCCAGGCCGGGAAGCAGGCCTCGCAGAGGGCCAGTTTGTGCTGGCGCATGTTGATGACGGCTTCCCGTCCGCACTTGCGGCACCGCATGCCCTATCCTCCCGAGACGACGCTGATCAGTTTGATCACATCCCCCTCGCGGAGGATGGTGTTCTCGTGGATGAGTTTGCCTTCCCGCAGAGCCAGGACCGCCAGGGGGTTCAGCCCCACCTTGAGGATGGCGTCGCGGACGGTCATGCCCGCCTTCACTTCCCATTCCTTATCCCGGTAGATGATCTTGACCATAGACCTCCCACTGCATCCGAAACGTGCGGCCCGATTGTACCGCAAAAGGGGGCCTGGGGCAAGGCTGCTCCGCTCCCAGCCCCAGGGCTGTCTCGTTTTCACAAGGGAAGGCTATAACCGCTCTTCCCGGCGCAGAAGGCGCGCCAGGAGGTGTGCCCTACGGTCTGCCGCGCCAGAAGGCTGTCAGAGTCCTAGAAGAATGGATCAGCCCTGGCTCCCAACCCTCGTCCACGGGGGCGTACCGCGCCCTTTGCGGCCCTGCCCTACTTCTTTCGTCCCCGGGCCAGGAGAAGGGCGACCTCCTGGGCACCCAGAAGGGCTGCGGCCGCCAGGTACACCAGGGCGCCGCCCGCAGCACCCAGGCCCAGGAAGGCCAGGCTGTTCAGGGAAGGGGTGAGGCGGGGCAACAGGGCCAGGAACACGCCCATCGCCGCCGAAGCCATCAGGGTCCGCAGGAGCGAACGGGAGAAGGTTGCCCCGCCCAGCCCCTTCAGCCGCTGGCGCAGGAGCCCCAGGAGGATGCCAGCCTCGGCAGTGGTGGCCACCGTGTTGGCCAGGGCCAGGTAGGCGTGGGCATCGGGCCGGTTGCGCAGGGCCAGCACCGCGGCCACCCCCAGCACCACGTTCACCAGCATAGCCAACCCGCCCACCAAGACCGGCGTCAGGGTGTCGTGGAGGGCGTAGAAGGCCCGGGCGATGACCTCCAGGGCGCTGTGGGCCACTAGCCCGAAGGCGTAGAAGGCCAAGGCCGCCGAGACCAGGTCCGTGGACTGCACGTTGAAGGCCCCCCGCTGGAACAGCACCTCCACCAGGGGCCTCCGCAGGAAGAAGAGCCCCACGCTGGCCGGGAAGGCCAGGAAGAGGAGGCCCCGCAGCGTGTCGGCCAGGGTGTCCCGCATCTCGTCCAGGCGCGCTTGGGCTGCCAGCGCAGAGAGGGTGGGGAAGACCGCCGTGCCCACTGCCTGGGCCAGGATGCCCTGAGGCAGGAGCATCAGCAGCCAGGCATAGTTGAGGGCCGCCAGGCTGCCGGCCGCCAGCCCCGAGGCCAGGACCGTGTTCACCAGAAAGTTCAACTGCACGATGCCCAGGCCGAGGCTCCGAGGGAGCATGAGCCGCGCCACTTCCCGCAGGCCTTCGGAGCGCAGGTCCAGGGCCAGGGTGTAGCGGGGCCGCAGGCGCGCGAGCCCTGGCAACTGTACGCCCAGGTGCAGCCAGGCCCCGGCCACGGCCCCCAGCGCCAGCCCCTGCACCCCCATGCGGGGCCCCAGGAGCCAGGCCCCCAGGATGATGCACAGGTTGTAGGCCGCGGGCGCCAAGGCCGGCAGCAGGAAGCGGCCGAAAGAGTTCAGGACGCCCATGAGCACCCCGCTGACGCCGAAGACAGCAGGGGAGATGAGCATGAGGCGCATCAGGTGCGCGGTCAGGGCCTGGCGTTCCGGCGGGAAGCCGGGCGCCACCACCCGCGAGGCCAGGGCCGGGGCGAAAGCCGCAGCCAGCACCGAGAGCCCGGCGAGGAGCAGGAGGAGCGCATTGACCACGTTGCTCATCAGGTCCCAGGCCCCCTGCTCATCTTCCTGGGCGAGGAGGCCGGAGAACGTAGGGATGAAGGCCGAGGCCAGCGCGCCCCCGGCCACCAGTTGGAACAGGAGGTCCGGGATGCGGAAGGCCGCCAGGTACGCGTCCAGCTGGCCACTGGTGCCGAACTGCTGTCCGATGATGAGTTCCCGCAGGAGCCCCAGGGCGCGGCTCAGGAGGAAGGCGGCCATCACCGTCCCCGTGGCGCGGAGGAGTTCCAACCTGGAAAGCGGACGGGCTGCGGACATCGGGTTCGCATCCTCCCAGGCGGTGCGGCCATGCGGGCTGGTACCTGGCCACAGCATGTAGTGCGGCACACCCGTGCCGCCGGTAGGGGGCGACGCATGCATCGCCCCCACACCCCCTTCGGACCGTGGCCCCATTATACCTGGCACAAGGAGGCTGCGCAACGGCGCGTGCCGGAGGTTGGGGCTGCGCGCCGCGGAGACGGCCAGGGTGCCCGCACAGGCGGGCCGACGGCGAGGAACGGCTTCCCGAAGGGCGGTCGGAGGGGCACGGCAGAGAGAACCGGGCCCAACCCAGGGCTGTCTCGTTTTTACGAAAGGGAAGGCGATGACCACTCTTCCCGGCGCAGAGGGCACGCCAGGAGGCGTGCCCTACGGTCTGCCGTGCCAGAAAGCCGTCAGCGTTCTATAAGAACAAGTCAGCCCTGGGGCCCGACCGCAAGCCGATTTGAGCGCAAAGCCTTCTAATGTTATAATGGAGTAGGTAAGGTGGCGTTCCCGCAGGGGCGGGCGTTGGCTCTGCGAGAAGGGTGATCCACAAGTGGTGTTTTCTGGTGCACAGCGAAGTGCCAGGCCCCTCAGGGACTTTGACGCACTGACCAGAGCCCTGCGCAACATCGCCAGCGTGATCAGCCAATCCCCGGACTTCTCCCACGTCCTCCAGGTGGTGATGGACGAGATTGAGGTGCTGTTCCCCGTGGAGGCTGGCTCCCTGCTCCTCCTGGACGAGGGGAAGGGAGAACTGCGCTTTGAACGGGCCCTCGGCAGCGCTACGGCCCGTGTGGCCCCCTTCCGCCTGCGGGTGGGCCAGGGCATCGCCGGGTGGGTCGTGGAACAGAGCAAACCCCTCCTGGTCCCGGACGTCCAGGAAGACCCCCGCTTCTACCGCTCTGTGGACCAACTGAGCGGCTTCCGCACGCGGTCCATCCTGTGCGTGCCCCTGATGGTGCGCGGCCGGGCCATCGGGGCGATAGAACTGATCAACAAGGTGGAAGGGGCCTTCACGGAGGAAGACCTGGAACTGCTGGAAATCCTGGCCGGCCCTGCCGCCATCGCCATTGAGAGCGCGGCCAACTACGCCCGCCTCCGGCAGCAGATCGCCCTCCTGAACTCCATGCACACCCTCGCCGCCGGCCTCCAGTCCAGCCGCAGCATTGAAGAGGCCACGGCCACCTACATCCGGGGGGCCCAGGACCTGGGGTTCACCTGGGTGGAGGTCTACCTGGTCAGCCGGGACCAGCAGCACCTGGAGCCAGGCAGTTATGCTGCACCGCCAGACCTCCTGGAGAGTTTCACGGAACTGCTGGGGAGCCCTGTCGCGGGCCTGCCCATCCCTCTGCATGGCCGGAGTCCTTACAGCGCGCTCCTCAGCGGACGGGTCCTGGCGACCGACACCGAAGATGCAGCCCTGCTTCAGGGGCAACCGGTGTTCCTGGTGGACCTCCTGCGCTCGCGCTTCTGGCCCGAAGACCCCCGCTGGAGCCGGACTGCCCTGGTCCTGGGGTACATCCCGCAGGGGAACTGGCTGGCCTTCCCCGTGAAGGCCGAGGGCCGGGTCCTCGGTGCCCTGATCCTCGCCCGGGGGCTCGGCCTGACGCGGGAGGACGCTTCGTTCCTCCAGACGTTCGTCGGCCTGCTGGGGCAGACGCTGGACCGGCTCCAGGCCGAGGAGCGCATTCGGCGCCGCAACCGGGAACTGACCACCCTCATTGAGGCCAGCGCGGCCATGGCGGCCAGTCTGGAGGCCGGTGAGCTCCTGGAGGCCGTCGCACGCCAGGTCACCACTGCTTCGTCTCTGGACGCCTGCTGGATCTCCGACTGGGAACCGACCAGCCGCCAACTCATCCGCCGCCTTCAGTGGTCCAGGAAGGAGGGCAAGAGAGCGGAGGACCTCCTGGAGGCCCCCTTCTCCTTCCGACAGGTGGACGACTTTCCCCTTATCCGCCAGGTGCTGGAGACCCGGCTGGCCCAGGCGGTGCATGTTGCGGAGACCCCCCTCCACGAGCAGGAAGCAGCCTTCCTCGCCCAGCAGGGGTGGCGTCTGTGGGTCCTCCTGCCCATGGTGGTCCACGGCCAGGTGATCGGGCTTATAGAACTGGGGGACCCCTCACCCCATCCTGCGTTCGGGATGGAGGAGATGCGCCTCTGCTGCGTGCTGGCGGAACATGCTGCAGTGGCCCTGCAGAACGCCCGCCTTTTCGCCGCGGAGGCCAGCGTGGCCGAACAGAACGCCCGCCTGTTGGAAGCC
Organism: Anaerolineae bacterium; assembly: GCA_049969295.1. Taxonomy (GTDB): domain Bacteria; phylum Chloroflexota; class Anaerolineae; order DTPP01; family DTPP01; genus DAOTYM01. Next base: position 8,740 of record JBMFPD010000119.1, read on the forward strand.
GCTCGTTTCCGCACCCGGCAACTGGAGGTTATCAACGAGGTGGCCCGCGCCACCAGTTCTGTCCTCCGGCTGGATGCGCTAACCGAACTGGCCACGGAACTGATCCAGAAGAACCTGGGCTACCCCTACGTGGCTCTGGCCCTTGTGGAGGGGGATGCCCTGGCCGTCCATGTCCGGGGCCCTCATGGAACTTCGCGCCGGCGCCAGAGCCGCACGGAGGGCGTCCTGGGCTGGGTGGCGAGCCGGGGCGAGCCGTTGGTCCTGCCCAACGCCCGTACCGACCCACGCTTTCAGTCGGACCCTGAGATGCCCGGGGCCCTTTCAGAACTGGCACTCCCGCTCCTCTGGGAGGGGGAAGTTGTGGGTGTGCTGGACCTGCGCAGTCCCCAACTGGAGGCCTTCACCGCTGCCGACCTCCACCTGCTTTCGCCGTTGGCGGACCAACTGGCCATCTCCATCGGCCACGCGCGGCTCTTCGCCCTCCTTTCCAAAGGGTCAGGGGCGCGCTGACCGGCCTCAGGGCATGTGCCTCACCCGCGGAGTTCCCCTTGTCCACGCAAGGAGGCCCAGGTCCAGGCGCAACGCGGTCTAGCACTGCGCCACACTGGTTGTTGACGATACGTCGTTCTGGCCAAGGCGACGGAGAGGTAGGGGCGCACGGCCGTGCGCC
>JBMFPD010000120.1:0-9384 GCA_049969295.1 Anaerolineae bacterium
ATGGGACCACAAGGTCATCAGCCACCAACAAAAGGTGCAACCGAGTCGGCCGTCCCCCTGCGGGGAGGCGACCCCTTCCTCAGGCCCCCCTCTCCGCATCGCGGGGGGAAGTTCGGGGGCAGGGTTGGAGGCGTCGGCCTGCCCTGACGCCGAGCGGGCGACGGGATCTCCCCTTGCCCCACAGGGCAGAGGGAAGCCGCCCGCCCCCTTTCGGTTTGACAATGCCTGGAAAATCCTTACAATAGATGAGACACCGGAAAGGGTCCTGCCTCCGGCGGTGCCGACGGCCCCCAGGGGCAGGCCCCAGGTGCATGGCCTCAGAGGGCCTGGACGACCAGCGCGGAAGCAGGGTAGGACGTGTTTGAGAACCTGACGGAGAAACTGCAATCCATCTTTGAAGGCCTTGCACGGCGCGGCAAACTCACCGAAGCGGACGTGGATGCTGCCCTGCGCGAAGTCCGTCTGGCCCTGCTGGAAGCGGACGTCAACTACAAGGTCGTCAAAGAATTCCTGGCCCGGGTCCGGGAGCGGGCTATCGGCGCAGAGGTCGCCCGTAGCCTGACCCCAGCCCAGCAGGTGATCAAGATCGTCCACCAGGAACTGATAGAGACCCTGGGGCCGCCCAGCCGCCTGAACCTTTCGGGGCCGCCCCCGCACGTCATCATGCTGGTGGGGCTGCAGGGCTCTGGCAAGACCACCACGGCGGCCAAACTGGCCCTCTTCCTGCGGCGGGAGAGCCGCCAGACGCCCCTGCTGGTGGCCGCCGACACCTACCGGCCGGCCGCCATCACCCAGTTAGAGGTGCTGGGTCGGCAACTGGACATCCCCGTCTTCAGCGAGGGGGACCGGGTCCCTCCGCCGGAGATCTGCCGCCATGCGCTCCAGCACGCGGCCAAGGGCGGCCACAGCGTGGTCATCCTGGACACCGCTGGCCGCCTGCACATTGACGATGACATGATGGCGGAACTGGAGAAGGTGAAGGCCGTCACCCGTCCGACGGAGGTCCTCCTGGTGGCCGACGCCATGACCGGTCAGGACGCGGTGCGCGTTGCCGATGAGTTCAACCGGCGTGTGGGACTGACCGGCCTCATCCTCACCAAGGTGGACGGCGATGCCCGCGGCGGAGCCGCCATCTCCATGCGCTCCGTGACCGGGGTGCCCATCAAGTTCCTGGGCGTGGGCGAGAAGGTGGACGCTTTGGAGCCCTTCCATCCGGACCGCCTGGCGTCCCGCATCCTGGGCATGGGCGACGTCCTGAGCCTCATTGAGCGGGCCGAGCAGGCCATGGACCTGGAGCGGGCCCAGGCCATGGGCCGGAAACTGATGAAGGGCGAGTTTGACCTGGAGGACTTCCTGGCCCAGTTGCAGCAGGTCAAGAAGATGGGGCCCCTGAGCGAACTCATGAACCTGCTCCCGGGCATGTCCCGCGTGGCCAAGGACCTGGTCCCAGAGGTCACTGAGGCCCAGTTCAAGCGCATTGAGGCCATCATCAACTCCATGACCCTTGAGGAGCGGCGGAACCCCCGTATCCTCAACGCCAGCCGCAAGCGCCGCATCGCCCGCGGCTCCGGGACCACCGTCCAGGAAGTCAACCAGCTCCTGGCCCAGTTCCGGCAGGTGCAGCGGATGATGAAGCAGATCTCCTCGGGCGGGCGGGGGCGCAGGGGGCTTGGCGATCTCATGTCGCTTTTCCGGTAGCAGGCGCGTCCTTCGGGCGCAGCATCACGCCATACACCACAAGGCAAGGGAGAGAGGAATGCTGAGGATCCGACTGCGAAGAGTGGGGGCTAAGAAGCAGCCCAGTTACCGCATCGTGGTGGCCGACTCGCAGGCCCCGGCCAAGGGCCGGTTCGTGGAGATCGTGGGGTTCTACAACCCCCGCACGGACCCCCCCACGGTGGAACTGAAGCCTGACCGCGTCCAGCACTGGCTGGGCGTGGGGGCCCAGCCCACCGATGCCGTGCGGCGCCTTTTGGAAAAAGAGGGCCTCCTGCCTCCACAGCCGCGCGAGCGCTCTGGGGAAGGGGCCGCACCAGGGGAAGAGGGGACCGGATCCTAGTATTGCACCACATTGGTTGTTACGGTGTGTCATCCTGAGCAGAGCGGCGGGGGGTAGGGGCGCACGGCCGTGCGCCCTCCAACCCCACCCTCTGGGCCTCCTCGCATGCGGGGGAGGTGTGCTCAGAAGAGCGTATAGTCCAAATCCTCTGTGGTCCAGCACTGGGCTGCCGGCTTGAAAGGTGCAGGGGAACATGCTGAAGGAACTGGTGGAGTACATGGTCAAGGGGCTGGTGGACCACCCGGACCAGGTGCAGGTGACGGAACGGGAGACGCCCCGGACCATCGTCGTGCGGCTGAAGGTCGCCCCCGAGGACATGGGCCGTGTCATCGGCAAGGAGGGCCGGGTGGCCAACGCCATGCGCACCTTGCTGCGGGTGACCAGCGTGAAACACGGGAAGCAGACCGATCTGCGGATCGGGTGAGGGATTGCGGCACATCGGGATGTGGGGGTGTGGGGCCTTCTCCGCGCCCCTCTTTTTGTTGGCACGCCTGGAGCGAGATGCCCAAGAAGCGACCGAAGCCCCAGTACCTGGCCATCGCCCAGATCGTCGCCCCCCACGGCATCCGGGGCGAGGTCCGCGCCACCATCCTGACGGACTTCCCTGAGCGGTTCGCCCTGCTCAAGGTCGTCTACCTGGGCGAGGAGGCCCGTCCCGTGCGCCTGGAGGGGTACCGGTTCCACCGGGGGCAGGTGCTCCTCAAACTGGCCGGCTATGACACCCGCACCGAAGCCGAGGAACTGCGGCAGGTCCTCGTGCAGGTGCCCGTGGACGAAGCCATGCCCCTCCCCGAGGGGACCTACTACGTGCACGAGATCCTGGGCCTGGAGGCCTGGACCGAATCCGGTGAGTTCCTGGGCGAGGTGGTGGAGGTGCTGGAGACCGGGGCCAACGATGTCTACGTCCTGCAGGGCGGGCCCCTGGGCGAGATCCTGATCCCAGCCCTGGAGAGCGTGGTCCTGGAGGTGGACCTGGAAGGAGGGCGCATGCTGGTGCGCCTGCCGCCTGGGCTTCTCTCGGACGAGGGGTGAGGCGCGTGCAGTTGCCTGCCGGAGGGAGCAAGCGTCCATGTCTACCGCCTATTGGGTGGCCTTCAATCTCACGCCGGGCATCGGTCCGGTGCGGCAGCGGGCCCTCCTGGAGCACTTCGGTAGCCTGGAGCGGGCCTGGCACGCCAGCGTAGAGGAACTTCGCGACGCGGGCCTGGACCGGCGCTCCATTGAGAACCTGGTGCGCACGCGGCAAGCCCTCTCTCTGGAGAAGGAGATGGCCCGCATCGCCCGCGTCGGCGCCGAGGTGCTGACCCTGGAGGACCCCCGCTACCCGGCCAACCTGCGCCAGATCCCCGACGCGCCGCCCCTCCTCTACATGCTGGGGAACCTCCTGCCCCAGGACGAGTGGGCGGTGGCCATCGTCGGGACGCGCCGGGCCACCATGTACGGGAAGGAAGTGACCCGGCGCCTGGCCTACGGCCTGGCCCGCAACGGCGTCACGGTGGTGAGCGGCCTGGCCCGCGGGATTGACGTCACGGCCCACCAGGCCGCCCTGGACGCCGGCGGAAGGACCATTGCCGTCCTGGGGTGCGGCATTGACCAGGTCTATCCGGTAGAACACCGCCGCCTGGCCGAGGCCATCCGGGAGCGCGGGGCGCTCCTCTCGGAGTACCCTCTGGGGACCAAGCCGGAAGCGCGGAACTTCCCGCCGCGCAACCGCATCATCAGCGGGCTGTCCCTGGGCGTGGTCATCGCCGAGGCAGGGGCCCACAGCGGTGCCCTCATCACCGCCGACTACGCCGCGGAGCAGGGGCGGGATGTCTTCGCCGTGCCGGGGAACATCCTCAACCCCAGCAGCGCCGGGTGCAACCAACTGATCCGCGATGGGGCCCGGCCGGTCCTGGGGGTGGAGGATATCCTGGAGGAACTGAACCTGCGCCAGGCCGTGGAGCAGGCCGAGGCCCGCGCCGTCCTGCCCAGCAACCCCACCGAGGCACGCCTGATGGCGCTCCTTTCCGAAGAGCCCCGCCATGTGGACGAACTGGGCCTGGAAAGCGGCCTCCCCATCGCCGTGGTCACCAGCACCCTGGCCCTCATGGAACTGAAAGGGATGGTGCGCCAGGTGGGGGGCATGCACTACGTCCTGGCGCGCGAGAGTCCCCCCTCCTACGGCATTGGCTGAGGGGGCACACGGGACATTGGCACCGGAGGTGGTATACAACGATGTATGCAGCGATCCTCGCCGGGGGCACGGGCACGAGGTTGTGGCCCCGGAGCCGGGAACACCTGCCCAAGCAGATGCTGGACCTGGTGACAGACCGGACCATGCTCCAGGAGACGGTACACCGGGTGACGCCCATCATCCCCGTGGAGCGGATCTTCGTCGTCACCGGCAGGAACTACGCCGATCTGGCGCGGGAGCAACTGCCGGAACTGCCGCCCGAGAACGTGATTGTAGAGCCGTGCGGGCGGAGCACGGCCCCCTGCGTGGGCCTGGCCGCAGTGCACATCCTGCGGCGGGACCCCCATGCGGTCATGGCCTCCCTGCACGCCGACCACGTCATTCGCGACGCCGAGGGGTTCCGCCAGGCCCTCCTCGCCGCCCGCGACGTGGCCCAGGACGGCGTGCTGGTGACCCTGGGCATCCAGCCCACCCACCCTGCCACGGGGTTCGGCTACATCCACCGGGGCGAGCAGGTGGCCACCTCGCACGGGCTCCCGGTCTACCGGGTGCGCCGCTTCGTGGAGAAGCCCCCCCTTCCTCAGGCCCGGGCCTACCTGGAAAGCGGGGAGTACTACTGGAACAGCGGGATCTTCATCTGGAAAGCGGCCACCATTCTGGAGCAGATGAAGCGCCTCCTCCCCGACCTGTACGGCCAGTTGATGCAAGTCGCGGCCGCCCTGGACGGCCCCCGCGCCTCCGAAGTGCTGGAGGAGGTCTGGCGGAACGTGCGCCCCATCAGCATTGACGTGGGGGTGATGGAGCGGGCGGGGCAGGTCCTGGTCCTGCCCCTGGATGTGGGGTGGAGCGACGTGGGCGACTGGGCAGCCCTGGCGGACCTCCTGCCACGGGACGCGCAGGGCAACGTGGTGGTGCGGACCAAGCATGTGGGCCTGGACACCACGGGGGCCTTCATCTACAGTTCGGAGGGGCGGCTGGTGGCCACCCTGGGCCTGAAGGACCTGGTCATCGTGGACACAGGGGACGTGCTCCTCATCTGCCCCAAGGACCGCACCCAGGACGTGCGCCTCCTGGTGGAGCGCCTCCGGGAGCGAGGAGAAGAGAAGTATCTTTGAGGGCGGCTCCTGCTAACCCCGCTGCCTGCAATGGCCTCCCTTTTCCTCCCCGCGCGCGGGGGGAAGGGGCTGGGGGATGGGAGAGGTTTGTAGACCACTCTGAGCACTGGAGTACGACATGGCACGGAAAGGGACTTCTCGCAAGGCCCCGACGGAGGGCCAGGAGCAAGCAGGGAACCCATCCCACGGGGGCAAAGCCCGGCTGGTCATCGTGGAATCGCCAGCCAAAGCCCGCACCGTGGGCCGCTTCCTGGGCAAGGAGTACCAGGTCAAGGCGTCCATCGGCCATGTGCGGGACCTCCTGCGCTCCAAACTGAGCGTGGACATTGAAAACGACTTCGCCCCCCAGTACCGGGTCCTCAACGAGAAGCGGAAGGTGGTGAAGGAACTGGCCGAAGCCGCAGCCAGGGCAGACGAGGTCTACCTGGCCACGGACCCGGACCGCGAGGGCGAGGCCATTGCCTGGCACCTCATCGCCGCGGCCAACATTGACCGGCGCAAGGTGCGCCGTGTCGTCTTCCATGAGATCACCAGGGATGCCATTGAGGAGGCTTTCGCACACCCCCGGGACCTGGACATGCGCCTGGTGGACGCCCAGCAAGCCCGGCGCATCCTGGACCGCCTGGTGGGCTACCAGATCAGCCCCATCCTCTGGCGCAAGGTGCGGAGCCGCCTTTCCGCGGGCCGGGTCCAGTCCGTGGCGGTGCGCCTGGTGGTGGAGAGGGAGCGGGAGATCCAGTCCTTCGTCCCGGAGGAGTACTGGTCCATCCAGGCCGAACTGGCCAAGAGGCTTCTCCCTGAGGCGCGCCCTGACGAGGAACGGCCGAGTTTCCTGGCCAATTTGCACCGCATCCGCGGGGAGCCTGTGGACATCCGGTCAGGCGAGGAGGCGCAGCGCATCGTCGCCGAACTGGAACGCAGCCTCTACCAGGTGGCCAGCGTGCGCCGAGGGACGCGGCAGCGCAAGCCCGCTGCGCCCTTCATCACCAGCACCATGCAGCAGGAAGCCTCGCGGTACCTGGGCTTCACCGCCCGCAAGACGATGGCCGTGGCCCAGGCCCTCTACGAGGGCGTGCCCATCGGCGGGGACGGTGGGAACGTGGGGCTCATCACGTATATGCGCACCGACTCCACCAACGTGGCCGAGGTGGCCCAGCAGGAGGCCCGGCGCTACATCGGGGAGAAGTTCGGCGAAGCGTTCTTGCCGGCCCAGCCGCCCGTCTACAAGACCCGGGCCAAGCGCGCCCAGGAGGCCCACGAGGCCATCCGCCCCACCTCCGTCTTCCGGGAGCCGCAGAGCCTGAAGCCGTACCTCACCCGGGACCAGTACCGCCTCTACGACCTGATCTGGCGGCGCTTCGTGGCCAGCCAGATGGCCCCGGCGGTCTACGACACCATCTCCGTGGACGTGGAGGCGGGCCTCACCCTGGACGACTGCCCGTACCTCTTCCGCGCCGCGTCGTCCACCCTGCGCTTCCCCGGTTTCCTGAAGGTCTACAACCTGGCCGAGGAGGAAGGGGAAGAAGAGGGAGCGAAGCGCATCCCCGACCTCAGCGAGGGGGAACTCCTGGACCTCCTGCGCCTGATCCCCGAACAGCACTTCACCCAGCCGCCGCCGCGCTACACCGAGGCCACCCTGATCCGTGCCCTGGAGGAACAGGGGATCGGCCGTCCGAGCACCTACGCGCCCATCATGTCCACCATCCAGGCGCGTGGGTACGTGGAGCGGATCAACGGCCGGCTCCATCCGACGCCCATCGCCTTTCTGGTCAACGACCTCCTGGTGGAGTACTTCCCCGAAGTCATGGATGTGGGCTTCACGGCGCGCATGGAGGAGTTCCTGGACGACATCGCTGCGGGCGAGAAGGCGTGGGTGCCGGTGGTGCGGGAGTTCTACGGCTCCTTCTCCCAGCAACTGGAGCGGGCCCAGCGGGAGATGCCCCACGCCCAGGTCCAGGAGGAGACGGGGGAGGTCTGCGAGAAGTGCGGCCACCCCATGGTCGTCAAGTACGGGAGGTTCGGCAAGTTCCTGGCCTGCAGCAACTACCCGACGTGCCGCAACACCAAGTCCTTCGTGGAGCGGACGGGGGCCAGGTGCCCCCAGTGCGGCGGGGACCTGGTGCGCCGCCGTTCCCGGCGAGGGCGCTTCTTCTACGGATGCGCCAACTACCCTGCGTGCAATTTTGTGGTGTGGAAGCGCCCGCTGCAGGCCCCCTGTCCCTCCTGCGGGGGCCTGCTCACCGAGGGGCGCAAGGGCGAGGCCGTCTGCACCCAGTGCCAGGAGACCTTCCCCCTGGCCCAGGTGGAGCCCGTGGCCGAGGGGGAGGCTGCGCCTGAGGCCGGGAGCGAGTGACCTCTCCCTATCCCCCCACCCCTTCCCCTCTCCGCCACGGAGAGGGGAAGGGGGCCAGGGGGTAGGGGTGAGGTTGGGCTAGACCTCTCCTATCCCCCGGCCCCGCCTCCGCAAGGCGGCAAGGGCAGGGAGAGGGTTCGTAGTGGCCCACGGAGCGTGGACGTAGGGGCGCAGCGGCGCTGCGCCCCCTGGCAAGTTCAGGGAAAGGGGATGGACCCATGACTCTGGAACGTCTGCAGCGGATCCGGGCGCGTCTTTCCGAGGAGGGCCTGGACTGGTTGCTTGTCTCCGGCCCGGAGAACCGGCGGTACTTGAGCGGGTTCACCGGCTCCTCTGGCTACCTCCTCATCTCCCAGGAGGAGGCCCTCCTGGCCACCGACTTCCGGTACTTCCAGCAGGTGCAGGAGCAGGCGCCGGACTACACCCTGGCCAGGATGCAGGGCGGAACGGTGGAAAGCCTGGCATGTATCTTGCAGCAGCATGTGGCGGAGGGCGCACGCCTCGGGTTTGAGGCCGAGCACCTCACCGTTGCCCTGTACGAGAAACTGCGGGGAGACGTGGCGACGGCGGAGTGGGTCCCCACCCAGGGATTGGTGGAGCGGTTGCGGGCGGTGAAGGAGCCGGAGGAACTCCAGGCCATCCGCAGGGCCGTGGCCCTGGCCGACGAGGTGCTGGAAGCGGTCCTTCCGACCCTCAAGCCAGGGATGACGGAGAAGGAAGTGGCCTGGCGGCTGGAATCGGCCATGCGGGAGCGGGGAGCTGAGAAGGTCTCCTTTGACCTCATTGTCGCCTCAGGCCCCAACGGCGCCAAGCCCCACGCTGTCCCTTCCGACCGGCCCCTGGGCCGGGGCGAACCCATCGTCATTGACATGGGCTGTGTGGTGGACGGCTACTGCTCCGACCTGACGCGGACGGTCGTCCTGGGCGAACCAGACGGCCGGTTCCGCGACCTGTACGACCTGGTGCTGCGGGCCCAGCGGGCGGCCGAGGAGGGCCTCCGCCCCGGCATGACCGGGCGTGAGGCCGACGCCCTGGCGCGGCAGGTCATAGACGAGGCAGGGTACAGGGAGGAATTCGGCCACTCCCTGGGCCACGGGGTGGGGCTGGAGGTCCACGAACTGCCTCGCCTCTCGGCCCTGGCGGAGGAGCCGCTGCAGGAAGGGATGGTCTTCACCGTGGAGCCGGGGGTCTACATCCCCGGGTGGGGCGGCATCCGGATAGAGGACATGGCCGTCCTGCGGGAAGATGGAGTGGAAGTCCTGACCGCCTGCACCAAGGACCCTGTGGTGCTGGTCTAGCGGGCGAAGGGGCGCAGCACCGCTGCGCTGCCGAGCGGCCCTGGCGCGCTGTTCTACAGACCCCGTTCTCTGTGGTTGGTGCGGTGGGGAGGTGCTGTCAGCGGATTGAGCGACGCATGCGCCGCCCCAGGTGGGATGGCTGTGCATCCACCAACACAGGATGGAACAGGGCTTTGTGGACAGGGCTGTCCCGTTTTTACAGACAAAAAGGGAAGGCTTTAACCGCTCTTCCCGGCGCAGAGGGCACGCCAGGAGGCGTGCCCTACGGTCCAAATTGGAAATTCTCACGAGTAGTGAAGGGCACTACTACTGCGCCACACTGGTTGTTGACGATACGTCGTTCTGGCCAAGGAGACGGAGAGGTAGGGGCGCACGGCCGTGCG